>JAICYE010000591.1 GCA_025934385.1 Acidimicrobiia bacterium
CCCCCCGGCGGACGGCCGCCCGGCCGTCGTCCCGCAGCGTCGCCGCCCGGGCGCCGGCGTAGCTCTCGGCATCGCCCCGCTCGGTGATCCACCCCGCCCGGAGCGGCGGCAGCCCCCGGTCCGGATCGCTGCCCGGCCCGCTCGTGTCGTAGAGGGGGACGCTCGGCTCGCCTCCCCCGAGGACCACCTCGGTGAACGGCACGGCCACATCGGGCCGCGCTCCCTCGACGTAGACCTTGCGCCGGAACGGCGTTGACGTTGGCGTCACTGACGGTCCCTCCCTTCGCCGGCATTACCCGGATCAGGTGCGTGCGGTCGGCGGCACCACCGCCCTCTCAGCCCGTTGTCCGAGCTCCCGCGTGTCCGGACGCGACTCTACTGATCCTCGGCGGGGAGGTCTGCACCGCAGTTGGGGCAGCGCTCGGCGGCCCGGTCGTCGGGGATCGCCCCGCACTCCGGGCACAGCAGATGCGCCCAGCAGGCGGGGTCGCCGCCGAGCTGCTCGGGCGCGGCGGAGTCCGGCTCCGGCCGTTCGGTCATGACTCGATCACCGCCTCCACGAAACGTTCCAGCTGCCGGAGGTTCCGGCACTCGTAGACGCCGTCGCAGTACTGGGCGTAGTCGCCGATCACCGAGTCGCCGGTGTTCCAGTAGGCGGCCGGCTCGGGGTCGATCCAGTAGAGGTGACGGGCCTTCTTGCGCAGCTCGGCCAGCACCCAGGACTGGCTGGCGTGGTAGTTGTTCCGGGCGTCGCCGAGGATGATGACCGACGTCTTGGGCGTGACGTCGTTCCCCCACTTGCCGTGGAACACCTCGAAGGCATGCCCATAGTCGGAGTGGCCGTCGACCCAGACGACGTCGGCCTCGGTGTTGATCCGCTTCACCGCTTCCCCGAGGTCGGCGTTGCCCTCGAAGAAGGCGGTCACCTCGTCGATCCCGTCGATGAACACGAAGCTCCGCACCCGGGAGAACTGGCTGGCCAGAGCGTGGACCAGCTGGAGGGTGAAGCGGGCGAAGCTGGCCACCGAGCCGGAGATGTCGGCCACCACCATGATCTCCGGCTTGGACGGGTGCGGCCGGCGGAAGCGGGGGTCGGCCGGCACGCCGCCGTAGGACAGCGAGCGGCGCACGGTGGCCCGGAAGTCGAGCTGGCCCCGGTGGTGCCGGCGCCGGCGCATCGCCAGCCGGGCGGCCAGCGCCCGGGCCAGCGGGCCGATCGCCCGCTGCAGCGCCGCCATCTCGTCCCGGGAGGCGTGCATGAACTCGACGTCCTCCGGGAGCTTGACCCGCAGGCTCTTGGCCATGGCCTCCGGCCCCCGGTCGGCCACGAGCCGCCGGCGGATCTCGGCCTCGACCTCCTCCCGCACCCGCTGGATCCGGGCGGCCAGCTCCTCCCGGGCCAGGCGCTCCTCCAGAGCGTCGGCGAAGCCGCCCCGATCGGCCCGCAGCTGCTCCAGGAGCCGGTCGAGGAGGCCGTCGAGGTCGAGGGCCCGGAGCGTCCGGTACAGGTAGTACGTGCCGCCCACCGGCCGGCCGGGCTCCATGCCGGCGTGGCGGGTGACGGCGGCGGCGGCGAAGCGGCGCAGGGCGTCGGGGTCGAGGAGGGCCCGCATGAGCATGGCCGCCAGCGCCTCCGGCGACGCGTCGCCGCCGGCGCCGCCGCCTGGCATC
>JAICYE010000049.1 GCA_025934385.1 Acidimicrobiia bacterium
CCAGTGGCGCCGTCGAAGACGACGACGCGTTCGCGCAGAGTGTCAAGGAAGGGGGGCATGGTCGCTCCAGGCTACCGGAGCATCCATGAAAATTTCGATGGGTTGGTCAGTACACTCGGCGTCCGCATGAAGGTCTACACACGCAAGGGCGACGACGGTTCGACCGGCCTGCTCTACGGCTCCCGGGTGGGGAAGGACTCCGCCGGCCCCTCGGCCTACGGCGAGGTCGACGAGGCGGTCTCCGCCCTGGGCCTGGCCCGGGCCGAGACCGAGGCCGGCTCGGAGCTGGGCGAGCTGCTGATCCGCCTCCAGCGGGAGCTGTTCGTGGCCGGCGCCGAACTGGCCACCGCCCCCGAGAACCGATCCAAGCTGAAACCGGGCATCTCCCTGGTCACGGCCGACATGGTCACCGCCCTCGAGCCGATCATCGACGACATCACCGCCCGCTACGACCCGCCGCAGGAGTTCGTCCTGCCCGGTGAGAACCGGGTGGCCGCCGCCCTCGACCTGGCCCGCTGCGTCGTCCGCCGGGCCGAGCGGGCAGCCGTGGCCGCCGTCCACGACGGCTGGCTCGACCCCGGTGCCAGCCACGTCGTGCCCTACCTCACCCGCCTGGCCGACCTCGTCTACACCCTGGCCCGCTGGCAGGAAGGCGAGTGGCGGCCCGTCCGCACCTGAGCAAGGAGCCCCCCGATGCCGATCACCGCCTCCCAGTCCTCCGCCGCGCCGGCCAAGGTCGACGCCGACGTCCTCGCCGTGCCGGTCTTCGCCGGCCGGGTGCTCGGCCCCGGCGGCAGGGCGCTCGACGCCGCCACCGGCGGGTCGCTGGAGGCGTTCATGACCGAGGCCGGCTTCGAGGGCAAGCCGGAGGAGACGCTGGCGGTCCCGGCCGGGTCGGGGAAAATCGGCGCCAGGGCGGCGGTGCTGGTCGGCCTCGGCGACAAGAAGACGGTCTCGGCCGACCGGCTCCGGCGGGCGGCGGCGGCCGTCGTGCGCCGCAGCCCCAAGGCCAGGACCGTGGCCACGACGCTGCTCGACACCGTCCCGTCCGGCGGCGACCGGGCCGCCGCCGCCCAGGCTCTGGCCGAGGGGGCGGCGCTCGGCGCCTACCGGTTCCTGCGCTACAAGCAGAAGTCTGACGCCCCGGCGCTGGAGCGCCTCGTCGTGCTGGGCAAGAAGGACGCCGCCGTGCAGCAGGCCCTTGACCGGGGCGTGGCCGTGGCCGGGGCGGTGGCCTGGGCCCGCGACCTCGTGAACGAGCCGGCCGGGGCCATGACCCCGACGCAGCTGGCCGAGGAGGCCCGCCGGGCCGCCGAGCAGGGCGGCTTGAGCATCGAGGTCCTCGACGAAGTGGAGATCGCCAACCAGGGCCTCGGCGGCCTCCTGGGGGTGTCGCTCGGCTCCGACCAGCCGCCCCGCCTGGTGAAGCTCGTCTACGAGCCGCCGGGCGGCACGGCCCGGGGGACGGTGGCCCTGGTCGGCAAGGGCATCACGTTCGACTCCGGCGGCCTGTCGCTCAAGCCGCCGGAGGGCATGGAGACGATGAAGACCGACATGTCGGGGGCGGCGGCGGTCATCGGCGCCATGTCGGTGCTCCGGGCGGCGGGCGTGCAGAGCCGGGTCATCGGGTTCGTGCCGACCACCGAGAACATGCCGGGCGGACGGGCCATCAAGCCGGGTGACGTCCTCAAGATCCGCAACGGGAAGACGGTCGAGGTCCTCAACACCGACGCCGAGGGCCGGCTGATCCTGGCCGACGGGCTGTCGCTGGCCGCCGAGGAGCATCCCGACGCCGTCATCGACCTGGCCACGCTGACCGGCGCCTGCATGGTGGCGCTCGGCATCAAGGTGGCCGGGCTGATGGGCAACGACGAGCGGTGGAGCGACCAGGTCCGGGCCGCCGCCGAGCGGGTGGGCGAGCCGGTCTGGCCGCTGCCGCTGCCGCAGGAGTACCGCAAGGACCTCGACTCCGAGATCGCCGACCTCAAGAACATCTCCGGCACCCGTTACGGCGGGGCGCTCACCGCGGGGCTGTTCCTGTCGGAGTTCACGGGCGACATCCCCTGGGTGCACCTCGACATCGCCGGTCCGGCCCGGGCTCCGAGCGACGACGGCTACATCGCCAAGGGCGGCACCGGCTTCGGCGTCCGCACGCTGGTCGAGGTGCTGTCGACGTTCGAGAAACCCAAGGTGACGGTCGGCAGGAAGTAACCTTTTCCGATCGCACCCACCCCGGGCGCGCCGGCGAGTTGCTCTTGGGATGGCCAACAACGTCGTTCTCGTCGCAGTCGGCTGCCTGACCGGTGTCCTGGCCGGGATGCTCGGCGCCGGCGGCGGGTTCGCCACCGTGGCCCTCCTGCTGGCCGCCGGTGCCACGCCCCATGTGGCCGTGGGCACCGCGCTCGTCTACATGATGGTGATGGGCGGCTGGGGGGCGTTCGTGCACGTCCACCTGCGGTCGGTGGACCGGCGCCTGGCGGTGGCGATCGGCTCGGCGGCGGCCATCTCGGCGCTGGTCGGAGCCCAGATCGCCGAAACGCTGTCGGGCCGCGACCTCGCCCTGGCCCTGGCGCTGTTCACCGCCTGCGTGTCGGGCATCTCGCTGGCCTGGCCGCAGACCCGCCGTCCGGTGGTGCTGCCGGAGGACACGGCCGAGGGCGCCAGCGCCAGCGACGCCGGCCCCAGCGACGCCGGTGGTGGTGGCGCCGACCGCGGTGGCGCCGATCGTGGTGACCCCGGCCGTGGTGGCGCCGGCGGCCACGAACCGGCCGAGCCGGCTTCGCCGGCGGCGGTCGCGGGCCGGTTCGCCTACAAGCCCCTGAGGGACGCGCTGCGGCCGGCCATGACCGGTCCCCGGCCGGTGACGGCCGTTCCCGCCGGGGCGACGGCCGGGCCGAACGCCTCGAAGGCCCCGCTCGGCGGCGCCGTCGTCGGCGGGTCGATCATCGGCCTGCTCAAAGGGCTCTTCGGCGTGGGCGGCGCCTTCCTCATCGTGCCGGTGATGTCCCGGGCCGGCCGGGTCCCCCGCGACGTCGCCGTCGGCAGTTCGCTGTTCGCCATCCTCGTGGCCAGCCTCGTGGCCGCCCTGCGGCACTGGACGCTGGGCAACGTCGACGGCAGCGACCTCCTGGCGCTCGTGCCCGGCGGGCTGTTCGGCTCCTTCGTCGGCGCCCGGGCCGCCCGGTCGATGTCGCCGGCGTCGATCCGGCGGGTGTTCCTGGCCGTGATGGCCTCCTCGACGGTCTACCTGGTCCTCTTCCGCTCGGCCTACAAGTAGCGCTTCGCCCGGCCGAGCGGGCGGCGACCTGGGCGGTACGGCCCGGTTTGGGGCGAGACGCGCCCGGTCGATGACGACATCAAGGGCGCCAAGGGAAGGAAGGCCCCGCAACGGGGTCGAACCTCACGACCGACGCCGAAGGTGCGTTTTCCCCGGACGTTGGTCGCGACTTCCGAGTACCGGCTCGGAACCGGTTCGTGCACCGGTCACGAGACCCCGTTCGGCCGTCGCGGCTGGGCCGGCGATCTGAACCGAGGTGACCATGATGTGGAAACGACTGGCCGTCGCCGCCTGCGCCGTGCTCCTGGCCGCCGGCTACCCGCTGGCCCTGTCGGCCGGGCCGGCCGCCGCCCAGCCCGGCTCGTTCACCTTCGACGCCGCCGGTGACTTCGCGGCCAACTCCAACACCAGCGCCGTCCTCAACGCCGTACCGGGGTCGGGAGCCGACTTCATGCTCGCCGTCGGCGACCTCAGCTACAACGAGGTGACGCCGGAGTCGGCGTGGTGCAACTTCGTGACGAGCCGGGTCGGGGCGACGTTCCCGTTCGAACTGCTGGCCGGTAACCACGAGGACGACGGCCCGCACGGGCTCATCAGCAACTTCGCCGCCTGCCTCCCCGACCGGCTGGGCAACATCACCGGCAGCTACGCCAAGGAGTACTACTTCGACTACCCGGCCTCGTCGCCGCTGGCCCGGTTCATCAACATCTCGCCCAACCTGACCTTCCCCGGCGACGGCACCTACCAGTACACGGTGGGGAACGCCCACTACACGTGGCTGTCCAACGCCATCGATTCCGCCCGGGCGGCCGGGATTTCCTGGGTGATCGTCTCGACGCACGAGAACTGCATCAAGGCCGGGTCCAGCGCCTGCGAGATCGGCACCGACCTGCAGAACCTCCTTGTCGGCAAGAAGGTCGACCTCGTCCTGCAGGGCCACACCCACACTTACCAGCGCAGCAAGCAGCTGGCCCTCGGGCCGGCGTGCCCGTCGGTCACCAACACCGCCTTCGACGCCGACTGCGTTGTCAACGACGGCTCCACCGGCAACTACACCAAGGGTGCCGGGCAGGTCCTGGTCATCAGCGGGACGGGCGGTGAAGGGATGGGATCGGTCACCACGTCCGACCCCGACGCCAAGTACTTCGCCAAGCTCGTCACCAGTGCCGACGCCCACAGCTTCGGCTTCACCAAGTTCACCGTGAGCGCCACACAGCTGAGCGCCCAGTACGTCGCCGCCACCGGCAGCTTCCGCGATGCGTTCACCATCGGTACGCCCTCGGGCGATCAGGCCCCCACGGCGGTCGGTTCCACGCTGACCACGGCGCAGAACACGCCGTTGCCGGTGACGTTGCAGGCGACGGATCCGGACGCGGCCGATTGCGAATTGGCGTTCTCCGTGGTGACCCCGCCGGCCCACGGCACGCTCTCGGTGTTGTCGAACCAGGCCTGCGTGGCCGGCACGCCGAACCACGACAGCGCCACGGCCACGTACACGCCCGATACCGGGTTCAACGGGACGGACAGCTTCACGTTCAAGGCCGACGACGGCACGCTCGGCTCGAACACCGCCACGGTGTCGATGACGGTGGGGACGCCGCCGCCGCCCCCGCCCGGAATCACGTTCCGGTCGGCGACGTCGAGCCAGAACCCGACGGCCACAACGCTGACCATCAACCGGCCGGCGAACGTGGTGGCCGGTGACGTGATGGTGGCCGGGATCGGCATACGGGGCGCGCCGTCGATCACGGCGCCGGCGGGCTGGAACCTCGTCCGGACCGACGCCGCCGGGACGTACACCACCCAGGCGATCTACGACCGGGTGGTGACCGCCTCGGAACCGGCGTCCTACACCTGGTCGTTCTCCAAGTCGGTGCCGGCCGCCGGCGGCATCTCGGACTACCAGGGCGTGAACACCGCCGCTCCGGTCAACGTGTCGGCCGGGACGGGGACGAACTCCAACACGACGTCGATCCTGGCGCCGTCGGTCACGACCACGGTGGCCGGCGCCGAGGTGGTCGGTTTCTTCTCGATCGGGGGCGGCAACTCGATCACGCCGCCGGCGGGGATGACGGAGCGCGGTGAGGCCAGTTCGACGGCCGGGTCGAGCCATGTGACCTGGGAGGGTTCCGATTTCACCCAGTCGACGGCGGGGGCCACTGGGACCAGGACGGCCACGGCGGGCGTGGCTCATCCGAATGTCGGTGCTCTTGTTGCGTTGACGCCGGGGGCGCCGGCGGCCAATCAGGCGCCGGTGGCGTCGGCTGCTTCGGCGACGACGGCGGAGGGCGCAGCGGTTCCGGTGGCGTTGCTGGCGGCTGATGCCGATACCTGTGAGCTGGCGTTCTCGGTGGTGAGCCCGCCGGCTCACGGGTCGCTGTCGGCCCTGTCGGCTCAGCCGTGTGTGCCGGGGTCCCCGAATCACGACAGTGCCACGGTGATGTATTCGCCGGATGCCGGGTTCACCGGGACGGATGGTTTCACGTTCAAGGCCAGCGACGGCGGGCTGGATTCGAACACGGCCACGGCGACGGTGACGGTGACGCCGCCGGGCAACGTGGCGCCCACCGCGGTGGCCGTTACGGTGGCGACGCCGGCGGGCGTGGCGTTGCCGGTGACGTTGCAGGCGACGGATGCCGATAACTGTGAGCTGGCCTTCTCGGTGGTGACCCCACCGGCCCATGGAATGCTGTCGTCGTTGGCGGACCAGGCCTGTGTGGCTGGTTCGCCGAACCACGACAGTGCCACGGTGATGTACACGCCGACCGCCGGGTTCAACGGGACGGACAGTTTCACGTTCAAGGCCAACGACGGCACGGTCGATTCGAATACGGCCACGGTGACGATCACGGTGGGGACGGCGCCGGCGGGGATCACGTTCCGGTCGGCCAGTTCGGCCCAGAATCCGACGGCCACGACGTTGACGATCAACCGGCCGGGCGGTGTGGTGGCCGGTGACGTGATGGTGGCCGGGATCGGCATCCGGGGCGCGCCGACGGTGGCGACCCCGGCCGGATGGACGCTGATCCGCACGGACGCGGCCGGGACGTACACCACCCAGGCGCTGTACTACCGGGTGGCCACGGCGTCGGAACCGGCGTCCTACACCTGGTCGTTCTCCAAGTCGGTGCCGGCCGCCGGCGGGATCTCCGCCTACCAGGGCGTGGACACCACCACCCCGGTCGGCGTGTCGGGCGCCACCGGCCAGAACTCCAACACGACATCGATCGTGGCGCCGTCGGTCACCACCACCGTGGCCGGGGCCGAGGTCATCGGGTTCTTCTCCATCGGCGGCGGCAACTCGATCACACCACCGGCGGGCATGACCGAGCGGAGCGAGGCCAGCTCCACCGCCGGCTCCAACCACGTCACCTGGGAAACCTCCGACTTCAGCCAGACGACCGCCGGAGCCACCGGGACCAAGACCGCCACCGCCACCAACCCCCACCCCAACGTCGGCGCCCTCGTCGTCCTCGTCCCCGCCTAGGAATCAGCTGGGAAGAACGTTTTCGGAGCGTTAAGGACACGCGAAACCTTCCGGCCCGAAAGGTCCGAACAGCCCCAAAGCCGCGTTCTCGCCTGGACAGGGCAGGTCCCATTCCGGACAGTGGCGTACCGAAGGTTCGAACGCTGCGTGGGAGGGACCTGAATGCACAGTCTCGGTGGCACCCATCTGCTCGTGCTGCTCCTGGTGGCCGTGCTGCTGCTCGACTCGCGCCGGCTGCGGGCCCTGGCCGCCTCGACGGCCGCCCACCGGCGCGACGCCGCCGGCGGGGACGGGATTCCCGCCGGCGTCAACGGCGAGAAGGTGGGCTTGCCGCTGGGCCAGATCCAGATGCGGATCCACGTCGACTGGGAGGACGGCGGCATCGGCTGGGACGGCCCCGAGATCCTGCCGGTCGACGATCCGCCGAGCGAGACCGGGACCGAGACGGAAATCGAGTTCGAGACGCCCGCGGTGCCCGAACCGAGCCCGCTCCTCCCGGTCCTCTGGAAGCCCTACCCGGCCTATCTCGCCGTGGCGGACTGGTACGCCCGGGAGGACTCGACCCTCCATCCCCCCGGGAAAGAACCGGGTGCTCTCGTTGAGCTACGGGCGCACGCCGAATCTACAGTGCCGGATCAGTGGCCCACCGTCGTCCCGTCGGCCAGAACGGCGTGAGGTAGGCAGAGCTCGTCGTACTCGGCGATGACGATCTCGGCGGCGTCCGGCCCGCATGACGGGCAGTTCGGGTCCCGGTTGACCTTGAACGTCCGGAACGACTGCTCCAGCGAGTCGTAGGCCAGCAGGCGGCCGACCAGCGGGTCGCCGAGGCCGAGCAGCACCTTGATGGCCTCGATGGCCTGGATCGACCCGACGATGCCGGGCAGCACGCCGAGGACGCCGGCCTCGGCGCAGGACGGCGCCAGCTCCGGCGGCGGCGGCTCTGGGATGAGACAGCGGTAGCACGGCCCCTCGTAGGGGACGAACACCGTGGCCTGGCCCTCGAAACGGAAGATCGATCCGTGGACGACGGGGATCCGCTTCAGCAGCGAGGCGTCGTTGACCAGGTACCGGGTCGGGAAGTTGTCGGTGCCGTCGACGATCAGGTCGTAGCCGTCGATGATGTCGAGGACGTTGTCGGCGCCGAGGCGCACGTCGTAGGTGACGACGTTCACGTCGGGGTTGAGGGCCGTCAGCGTCTTCTTGGCCGAGTCGACCTTGCGCTCGCCGATCCGGTCCATGTTGTGGAGGATCTGGCGCTGCAGGTTGGAGGCGTCGACGACGTCCATGTCGATGATGCCGATCGTGCCGACGCCGGCCGCCGCCAGGTAGAGGGCGGCGGGGGAGCCGAGCCCGCCGGCGCCGAGCAGCAGCACCTTGGAGGCGAGCAGCTTCTGCTGGCCGGCGTCGCCCACCTCGGGGAGCAGCAGGTGCCGCTGGTAGCGGTTGCGCTGCTCGGCCGACAGCGACTGCGGCGTGACCCAGTCGCGGCCCTCGTTCTTCCACTGGTTGAACCCGCCGATCAGGTTGAGCACGTTGGTGTAACCGAGCTCGGCGAGGCTCTTGGCGGCGAAGGCCGAGCGTGCGCCGCCGGCGCAGTAGACGATCAGCGGGGTCGTCTTGTCGGGCACCTTGCCCTCGACCTGCAGTTCGAGGAAGCCCCGGGGGATGAACACCGAGCCGGGGATCGTGCCCTGCTCGAACTCGTCGGCCTCCCGCACGTCGAGGAACGTGGCCCGGCTGCCCTCCAGCGCGGCCTGCTCCGGTGTGACCTCGCGGATCTGGGCCTTCGTGGCCTTCAGGAGGTCGCGGAAGTTCGCCATGTCGTCTCTCCGATCACACGCCGTCGTGGCCGGCGCCTCTCTCAAAATGCTACCGCCAGGGTCAGCATTCCGGAAAACGCGCCGGGCGGGCTCCGCATTCCCGAACGCCGGCCCCGACGGGCCGCGGCCGGTGGTCAGACCAGGGCGACGAACGCCGGGACGACGTCGCCGAGGTTCTCCCGGAACACGGCGTCGGCCCGGGGGTCGTAGGGCGTGGGCTCGGCGTTGACGATGACCAGGCGGGCGCCGGCCTCGAGCGCCGTCTCCGGCAGGTAGGCCACCGGATAGACGGTGAGGGTCGTGCCCAGCGCCAGGAAGAGGTCGCAGTTGCGGGCGGCCTTGTCGGCCCGGGACAGATCCTCGGCCACCAGGTTCTGGCCGAAGGAGATCGTGGCCGACTTGAGGATGCCCCCGCAGGACCGGCAGGGCGGGTCGGCCTCGCCGGCCCGCACCCGGTCGAGGGCCCGCTCCATCGGCGCCCGTTCCCCGCAGGCCATGCAGACGACGTCCCGCATGGTGCCGTGGATCTCGATCACCCGCTCGGGCGAGGAACCGGCCATCTGGTGCAGCCCGTCGATGTTCTGGGTCACCAGCGTGTCGAGGTGGCCCTTGCGCTCCAGCTCGGCCAGCGCCCGGTGGGCGGCGTTGGGCTCCGCCGTCCACGCCGGGTGGACGAGCCGGGCCTGCCAGCTGGCCACCCGGACCTCGGGGTCGTTCATGTAGTGGTGGATGTTCGAGAGCTTCTCGGCCTTGGGGTCCTTCGTCCACACGCCCTGCGGCCCGCGGAAGTCGGGGATGCCGGACTCGGTCGAGATGCCGGCGCCGGTGAGCACGACGGCCGACCGCGCCTCGCGCACCCAGGAGGCGATTTCGGCCAGGCGGCTCGGGTCGACGGTCACGAGTGGCGAGCGTACCGCCGCCGGTCTTGGGGGCCGGTGGGCGCCACCACGTACCGCCGCCGGGATTGGGGGCCGGTGGGCGCCACCACGTACCGCCGCCGGGATTGGGGGCCGGTGGGCGCCACCACGTACCGCGACCGGTCGCGGCGGGCGGGCATCGACGGCCGCCGATGCACCCTCGACCGCCACCGATCGCGCCACCCGGGCCCGGGGGGGCTCACGCCGCCTCTGCCCGCGCCACCAGCGGAACGGCCCCCAGTTGCTCCCCCGCCCAGAGGGCGGCGTCGCGGGCCACGGCGGGGGCGAAGCCGGCGCTTCCGAGGGCCCGCTCGACGGCGTCAGGCCGTTCGCCCATGGCGGAGAGCACGACGGCGGCCCGGCGGGCGTTGTGGCGGACGGCGGCCAGCGCCGGCTCGGCCAGCCGGGCGCTGACCCAGGCCTCGTGCTCGGCCTGGCGGCGGGGCGGCAGGCGGCGGACGTGGCGGCGGTTGATCGGCGGCACGTGGCGGCGGACGTGCAGGACCGCCATGCCGTCGCCGTCGCCGCCCTCGTGGACGCCGTCGTC
>JAICYE010000246.1 GCA_025934385.1 Acidimicrobiia bacterium
ATCGCCCTCTCGGCTGCCGCCGGCGACGGCGACGACGACGGCCCGGTTGCGGCCACCCCGTCCTCCCTCCTCTGGGACGCCGACGTCGCCATGTACCGGGCCAAGGACGCCGGCCGGGACCGGATCCAGCTCTTCGAGGAGGGCCTCCGGGCCGGCAGCCTCGGCCGTTTCCGGTCGGAGGCGATGCTCCGCCACGCCCTGGCCCACGACGGCCTGCGCCTCCACTACCAGCCGCTGGTCGACCTGCGCACCGGCGCGCTGGCCGGCGCCGAGGCCCTCGTCCGCCTCCAGCACCCAGACGGGCGGCTCGTCCCGCCCGTGGAGTTCATCCCCGTGGCCGAGGAGACCGGGCTCGTCGTCCCGCTCGGGGCCTGGGTCGTGGCCGAGGCGGCCGCCCAGGCCGCCGCCTGGCGCTCACTCCAGCCGCTCGAGGCGCCGCCGATGACCGTGGCCATCAACCTCTCCGGCCGCCAGCTGGCCACGCCGGGCTTCGCCGTCGGGGTCGGCGCGGCCATCGCCCGCAGCGGCGCCGACGCCTCCCACCTCTGCTTCGAGATCACCGAGACGACCCTGCTCGACGCCACCGGCGACAGCGTCGCCACCCTCGAGCGGCTGAAGGAGCTCGGCGTCCGTCTGGCCATCGACGACTTCGGGACGGGCCATTCCTCCCTGACCTGGCTCCGCCGCCTCCCGGCCGACTTCCTCAAGGTCGACCGGACGTTCGTGGCCGGGCTCGGCACCGACCCCGGCGACAGCGCCATCGTCCGGGCCGTGCTCGACCTCGGGCAGGCCCTCGGCCTGACCACCGTGGCCGAAGGCGTGGAGACGCCCGAGCAGCTCGCCGCCCTCCGCGACCTCGGCTGCGACTGGGCCCAGGGCTACCACCTGGCCCGTCCCGGCCCGGCCGAGGCGGTGACGACGCTCCTGAAGGACGGGACGCGCTGGTAGTCAGAAGCTGATCGCCGAGAGCTCCGGCACCCAGCCGGCACAGCCCTCGACGGCGGCGCCGAACCGGGCCCGGGCGTCGGCCCGGGCGTCGGCCGACAGACCCGGCCCGGCCACCCGGGCCGGACGGAACAGCGCCGCCGTCTCGGCCTCGTCGGCCCACACGCCGACGGCCAGTCCGGCCAGGTAGGCGGCGCCCAGCGTCGTCGCCTCGGTCACCGGCGACACCGCCACCGGCCGGCCGGTGAAGTCGGCCAGCGCCTGGACGACGACGCCGTTGGCCGACATCCCCCCGTCGAGCCGCAGTTCGCCGATCGACAGCCCCGTGTCGGCCTCGGCCGCCTCCAGCAGGTCGGCGCCCCGCTGGGCCACCCCTTCCAGCACCGCCCGGACCATCTCGGCCCGGCCCGTCCCCCTCGTCATGCCGAAGAAGCCGCCCCGGGCGCCGTAGTCCCACCGGGGGGTGCCGAGGCCGAACAGCGCCGGCACGAACACCACGCCGCCGGTGTCGGCCACCGAGGCCGCCACCGCTTCCGACTCGGCCGCGTCGTCCACCAGGCCGAGGCCGTCCCGGATCCACTCCACCGCCGTCCCGGCGGTGATGGCGATCCCTTCGGCGCCCCACGTCGTCACGCCCTCCCGGCGCCAGGCCACGATCGGAATCGTGCCGTTGACCCCCGTGCGGCCGCCTTCGGGGCGGACGGGCCGACGCAGACGTCGAGCATCCCGCCCGTCCCCAGCGTCAGCTTGGCCGATCCCGGCACCACGCACCCCTGCCCGAGGAGCGACGCCTGCTGGTCGCCGGCCAGCCCGCCGATCGGGGGCGCGCCCGGCAGCGCGCCGGCCGCCCCGACCACCCCGGCCGAGTCGACGATCGCCGGCAGCACCTCGGCCGGGATGCGCAGCGCCTCGAGGACCGCCGGGTCCCAGCCCGACCCGTCGGCGGCCAGCAACCCGGTCACGGCGGCGTTGCCGGGATCGGTGACGTGGACGTCGCCGCGGGAGAGCGTCCACACCAGCCACGTGTCGACGGTGCCGAAGGCCAGCTCCCCGGCGGCCGAGCGGCTCCGGTCGGGGTCGGCGAGGTCGAGCAGGAAGGCCAGCTTCGTGGCCGAGGCGTTGGGGGCGAGGTGGAGGCCCTGCGCCTGGAGCGCCAGGCACATCCCGACGGTGCGGAGGTCCTGCCAGCCCACCCCGGGCCCGACCGGCACGCCGCTGCGCCGGTCCCACAGAATCGTCGACGCCCGCTGGTTGGTGATGCCCACCGCCGCCACCGGCCCGCCGCCCCAGGCGGCCAGCGCCTCGTGGGCCACCGCCAGCGCCGCCTCCGCCTGCTGCAGGGGGTCGAACTCGACGAAGTTGACCATCGGCGACGTCGGCAGCGCCGCCCGGTAGCAGGAGGCGACGATCGCGCCGGCGCGGTCGACGACCGCCGCCCGCACGCCGCTGGTGCCGACGTCCACCGCCAGGACGCCGGCGGCGGGAGAGCTCACCCCGTCTCCCGGCCCGCCCGGGGAGGACTCACGCCGTGGTCTCCCCGTCGTCGCGCCCCGCCCCCAGCAGCCCGCCGAGGATCCCGCCCGACATCGACAGCAGGGCCACCGTCGCCACCGTCAGCACGACGGTGAACGGCGTGTCGCCCTCCTTGCCGATGAGGCGTTCCCCGAGCACGAGGTGCGTGGCCATCCGCAGCGTGAGCCAGGCGGTGAACGACGCCAGCCCGGCCAGGGCGCCGTGGGTGTAGGGCGAGCCGCGGGCCGCCCTGGCCGCCTGCGAGCCGGCCAGCACGAAGGCGCCGAGGATGGCCACGGCGGGGATGAACACGACGAGCCCCCGGGAGAGGACGTCGACGGCGTCGAGCACCTCCACCCCGATGCTGACGGGGGCGATGACGGCCAGGCCGTAGAGCGTGCCCCGGGTGAGGGCCCGCCGGTCGATCTCCACCGCCGGCACCCGGGCCCGGGACCGCGACCCCGGCCGGGATCGTGACGGCCGGCTCACGACCACGACCACCCGTCGGGCACGAACGGGGAGGGCAGCCCCAGCTTCCCGGGATTCAGGATCCCGGCGGGGTCGAGCGCCGCCTTCAGGTCGGTCAGCACGGCGAAGGCGCCGTCGCCCAGCGCCGGGCGGAGCCACGGCCCCCGGAGCAGCCCGATGCCGTGGTGGTGGCTGACGGCGCCGCCGGCGGCCAGGGTGGCGGCCATGGCGGCGTCGAAGGCCGCCCGGTAGTAGCGGTCCTTAGCCGGAGGATCGTCACCGGGGGCGCCGGCGAAGGTGAAGTAGAGGCAGCCGCCGTCGAGGTAGGCGTGGGAGCAGTGGCCGGTGGCGGCCAGCGTGCCCGGCACCGCCCCGATGGCGGCGGTGACGGCGTCGTAGAGGCCGGGGAGGGCGGCCCAGGAGGCGGCCACCTCGATCGTGTCGACGACCAGGCCGGCCTGCACCACCATCCCCAGCGCCGACACGTCGTTGCGGTGCTCGAGCCAGTGGCCGACGAGCCGGCGGTCCCGGCCGGTGGCGCCGGGGGTGCGGCGGCACTCCTCGTTGACCAGGGCCAGCGTCCAGTCGACCGCCCCCGGGTCCCCCTCGTCGAGCACCAGCAGCAGGCAGCCGTCGCCGTCGTCGTGGGCCTCCGAGAACTGCCGGGTCGACTCCGCCTGGTCGTAGAGCCGGACGACGGCCGGGGTCGCCCCCCGCCGCAGCGCCCGGCGGCAGGCGTCGAGGCCGTCGGCGAAGCGGGCGAAGGCGTAGGCCGCCCAGCCGCTCCCGGCCGGCCGGGGCCGCAGCCGCAGCGTCGCCTCGGTGATGACCCCGAGCGTCCCCTCGCTGCCGACGAACACCTGCGTGAGGTCGGGCCCGGTCGCCGCCCGGGGATGACCGCCGGTGCGGAACCGCCGGGCCCGCCCGTCCACCACCTCGAGACCGACCACCATGTCCTCGATCTTCCCGTATCGCGTCGAGTACTGACCGGCACCCCGGCAGGCCAGCCACCCGCCGACGGTGGAGATGGCCACCGACTGCGGCCAGTGACCGACGGTGACGTGGTGGTCGGCCAACGTCCGCTCCAGGTCGTCGCCGAACGTGCCGGGGAGGACCCGGGCCCGCAGCGAGGTGTCGTCGATGTCGATGACGCCGGCCAGGCCGGTCAGGTCGAGCGCCACCCCGCCGGCGACGGGCACGGCCCCGCCGCACACCCCGGACCGCCCGGCGGCCGGCGTGAGGGGCACGGCGTGCTCGGCGGCGAGCCGCACCGCCGCCGCCACCCCCTCGGCGTCGGACGGGCGGACCACCGCCGCCGGCCGGGCCGGCAGCCGGCCCTGGGTGGCCCACACGGCCGACAGCGGCCACCAGTCGCGGCCGGCGTCGTCGAGGGCGTCGCCGCCCCGGGGGTCGCCGGCCACGACGACGGCGTCGGCGCCGAGGTGGGCGGTCAGGGCGTCGAGGAATGCGTCGGGGACGGGCGCCGGGGCGACGTCGAGCCGCACGGCCCGGGCGCCGGCGGCGAGCGGCCCGTCGGCTGCGCCCCCTTCGGCCGGGGCCGCGTCGGCCAGGGGCACCGGGAATCGGGGCCGCCCGCCGGCCATCAAGCGTCGGGCCCGGGCAACGGCGGCGCGAGCCCGGGGTCCCCGCCAGAGCCTTTGGTTCCGGTGGGGTGAAGGCCCGGGTGGAGCATCCGTGCCTCGACGGCGTCCTCGGCCGGATCGGCGGCCCGCCGCTGCCGCTCCACCAGGGCCAGGAAGGCGGCGACCTGGCGGGCCCGCTCCTCGTCACTCCAGCCGAGCTCGGCGCCGATAAGTTCGGCGGC
>JAICYE010000499.1 GCA_025934385.1 Acidimicrobiia bacterium
CCTTGGCCACCTTGATGGCCGCCTCCCCCATGGCCCGGCGGGTCTCGTCGGAAAGGCCGGGGGCGGGCGTCTCCTCGATCAGCTTCTGGTGCCGCCGCTGCACCGAGCAGTCGCGCTCGCCGAGGTAGACGCCATTGCCATGGGCGTCGCAGAAGATCTGGAGCTCGACGTGACGGGGGCGCTCGAGGTAGCGCTCCACGTAGATCTCGGGCCGGCCGAAGGCGGCCTGCGCCTCCCGCTGGGCCGATTCCATGGCGTCGGCCACCTCGCCGGCGTCCCGCACCACCCGCAGGCCCCGGCCGCCGCCGCCGAAGGCCGCCTTGATGGCGACCGGGTAGCCCTGCTCCTCGGCGAAGGCGTGGACCTCCTCGGGCTTCGTCACCGGGTCGAGCGTGCCGGGGACGCCGGCCACGTCGGCGGCGGTGGCCGTGCGGCGCGACGTCACCTTGTCGCCCATCAGCTCGATGGCGGATGGCGGCGGGCCGATCCAGGTCACGCCGGCGTCGGTCACCGCCCGGGCGAAGTCGGCGTTCTCCGAGAAGAACCCGTAGCCGGGGTGGACGGCCGTCGCCCCCGACCGGGCGATGACGTCGAGGATGGCGGCGGTGTTGAGGTAGCTCTCGGTCGCCGTCTGCCCGCCGAGGGCGTAGGCCTCGTCGGCGTGGCGGACGTGGAGGGCGTCGCGGTCGACGTCGGAGTACACCGCCACCGTCGGGACGCCGAGCTCCCGGCACGTCCGCATGACCCGCACCGCGATCTCGCCGCGGTTGGCGATGAGCACCTTCTCGGGAAGTTCAGCCATGGCGGCCGTATCCTACGGGCCGTGGCCGCCGGATCGCCTACTTGGAACCTCGACCTTGCCCGCCTGGCCGGCACCCGCTTCGCCGCCGTGCGGTACTTCGAGGAGATCGGCTCGACCAACACCGAAGCGCTGGAGCAGGCGAAGGCCGGGGCCGCCGAGGGCCTCGTCGTCGTCGCCGAGCACCAGACCGCCGGCCGGGGCCGGCTCGGCCGGACATGGTCGGCCGAACCCGGCAGCGCCCTGCTGGTGTCGGTGCTGCTCCGCCCGCCCCTGCCCGTCGACGAGGTGACCGTCGTGCTGATGGCGGCCGGCCTGGCCGCCTGCGACGGGGTCGAGGCGGCGGCCGGCTTCCGCCCGAAGCTCAAGTGGCCCAACGATCTCGTGGCCGGCGACGGCAAGCTGGCCGGCCTGCTCACGGAGTCGACCGGCGACCCCGAGCCGGCCGTCGTCCTCGGCCTCGGCCTGAATGTCACCGCCGGGGCCTACCCCGGCGACCTCGAACAGCCGGCCACCAGCTGCGAGGAGGCCGCCGGCCACCCGGTCGACCGGGCCGACCTCCTCGTCGCTCTGCTGCGAGCGCTGGAGTCCCGCTACCCGGCCGTCCTCGCCCCCGGCGGGCGGGCGGCGACGCTGGAGGCCTACCGGGCCGACTCGGCCACGCTCGGCCGCCGGGTGCGGGTGGAGCTGACCGGCGGCGAAGCGCTGGAGGGCGAGGCGACCGCCGTGGCCGACGACGGCCGGCTGGTGGTGGTCGACCGCGCCGGCGAGCATTTCGTCAGCGTCGGCGACGTCAAGCACCTTCGCAGCTGATTCCGGCGTTCCTGCGCAACACCTGCCGTTGCGGAGGAACGCCGAAGCGGCTACGGGTCCAGGTCGTCGGCCACCGCCCGGCGGAACGCGTCAGCCAGGAGCGTCGTGACCGATCCGGGGGCGGCCGGCAGCGGGTTTCCGTCGACGGCCGAGATCGCCTGCACCTCCCGGGTGCTGGCGCTGATGAACGCCTCGTCAGCGGTGGCCACCGCCGACAGCGGCAGCGCCGTCTCCTCGGCGTCGATGCCCAGCCGCTCGGCCAGCTCCAGGATGATCGCCCGGGTCACGCCGAGCAGGCAGCCCGACGACTCCGGGGGCGTGCGCAGGACGCCGGCGGTGATGACGAACACGTTCGTCCCCGTCCCCTCGCACAGCTCGCCCCGGGTGTTGGCGAAGATCGCCTCGCCGGCCCCCGCTTCGGCCGCCATGGCCAGGGCCCGGACGTTCTCGCCGTAGGAGATCGTCTTGAGCCCGGCCAGCGCCCCCCGCTCGTTGCGGGGCCAGGGGACGGTCACCACCGCCACCGGCGGAGCCGGACCGGGAGGGGGGAGCGGGCTGGCGGCCAGGATGAGTGTCGGCGTCACCCGGCCCCGCTCGGAGCCGAGCGGCGAGGGGCCGCCGGTGACGGTGATGCGGAGCCGGGCGTCGGTGAACCGGTTGGCGCCGATCACGTCGAGGGCCGCCTGGCGCAGCGGCTCGCTCGGGGGCAGGGCCAGGCCCA
>JAICYE010000561.1 GCA_025934385.1 Acidimicrobiia bacterium
CCACAGCCGGTGGGTGGAGTACCCGTCGCCCGGGCGGTTCGAGGCGGCCAGGAACCGGGCGGTCTCGTCGGTGAAGGTCAAGCCCAGGCGGCCGGCCAGCCGGCGGAAGGCGGGCTCCGGTCCGGCGCAGAGGACCTCGTGGCGGACCACCAGCCAGTGGGGATGGCGCCGCCGGGCGTCCGCCAGGTAGGAACTCAGCAGGCCGTAGTGCCAGGCGGCCCGCTCCAGCCACGGCGCTCCCGGCGGCGGCGGGTCGACGCCGAGGACGGCGGCCGAGTGGTGCAGCGCCGTCCGGTCGGTGTCGAGGAAGTCCGCCCAGCCGAGCTTGCGCCAGCTGGCGATGACGCCGAACGGGTGCCGCTCCACCACGACGACGGCCGGCCGGAACCGTTCCGCGGCCCACTCCAGCGAACGGGCGCAGTGCACCGACTTCACCACCAGCGGGCCGGACGTCGGCCGGGGCCGTTGCCGGCTGGCCAGTCGCCCGCTCACCCGGGGGGCACCGGCCCGCTGGAGGACCTTGAGCCCGGCGTAGAGCGGCGACGGATGGCCGGGGCCACCGGCGAAGGCCCGCTCCCACAGCCGCTCGTAGTCGCTGGCGCCGGCTCCCGGCCGCAGGTCGGGGTAGGGACCGAGGCGACGCTTGGCCCACCACGCCTCGGGCCGCACGAGATGGTTGTCGGGCTCGTGGAGGTAGCGGGCGCCGGCCGTGCAGCCGAGCACCTCTCCGACCCAGGTGGTACCCGACCGGGGCAGCCCGGCCACCAGCACCCGGATGGCGCTCATGCCGGCAGGCTCGCGGCGTCGACGACGTCCTCCAGCCGGACGTACTTGAAGTCCTGGTTCCCGGCCGAGCCCGGGGTTGTGTTGTCGCCGTCGCGGCAGACGAGGATCCCGGCCGGGAAGTCGGGCCCGAGCTTGGCCGCCACCGCCTCGATGCCGGTGGTGTCGGAGCAGCCGTCGGCCGTGGTGCCGTCGACGACCTGCCGCTGGCCGAGCCAGGCATTGTCCCGGCCCCGGCGGTAGATGGCGAAGGTGCTGTCACCCCGGGACGAGGCGAGCAGGAAGCCCCGCCGGCCGGGCTGGGTCACCAGCGCCAGGCCGGCCACCTCCCCGGTCAGGTGCCCGTCGCCGCCGACCCGGTCGACCCTGGTCCGGGCCAGCGGGCTGGCGTCGGGTTCGGCGTTGTAGCGCCAGATGCCCGAGCGCTTCTCGCTCACGAACAGGCGGCCGGTCTCGTCGTCGGCCACGCAGCCGCCGACGGCGCCGCCGAGCGGCCAGCTCCGCACGACGCGGACGTCGACGAGTCCGCCCTGGTCGAACACCTCATACTGCGTGACGTCGCCGTCGGGTTCGGTCAGGAAGGCGTAGAACCGGCCGGTGAGGCCGCTGCGGTAGAGGCAGAAGGCGCTGTCGACGCCGCCGGTGGCCACGGTCCGGGCACCGACCTCGACCAGCCGGCGGGTGGCCTGATCGAGGCGGAAGAACGACATCGCCCGTCCGCCGGTGCCGACCAGCGTCACGCTCTGCCCGCCGAGCGGGAACCCGCTGCGGACGTCGACGCCATTCACCGCTCCGGCCGGCCGCGTGAGACGCTGGACCCGCCCGCCCTTCAGGTCATACGACTCGACGGCGCCGCCCCGCCGGTCGGTGCCGATCACCAGCGAGGCGGACGGGTCGGCGGCGTTCACCCACACCGCCGCGTCACCGGCGGTGTCGCCGGCGGTCAGCAGCGGCGCCGTCTCGGCCCGCGCCGCCGCGGCCACGGGCGGCCGGTCGAGACCCTCGGCCCGTCCGGTGGGCCCGAAGGCACCGGCGGCCAGGGCGACGGCGACGGCGA
>JAICYE010000091.1 GCA_025934385.1 Acidimicrobiia bacterium
CGGCGGCCAGCGGAGCGATCGCCCGCCGATGACGTGGAAGTGGAGGTGGTGCACCAGCTGGCCGGCGTCGGCCCCGACATTGGTGACGACCCGGTAGCCGGTCTCGGCGATGCCCTCCTTGGCCGCCACCGCCTTGATGGCGTCGAAGAGGTCGCCGAGCAGCCCGGCCCGGTCCGAGCCGACGTCCTCCACGCTGCCGAGGTGCTCCCGGGGCACGACGAGGACGTGGACCGGTGCGGCAGGGTTGATGTCCCGGAATGCGTATGCGTGCTCGGTTTCCAGCACCGCCGTCGACGGGACGGACCCGGCGACGATCCGGCAGAAGAGACAGCCCGGGGGTCCGGGGGTGTCCCCCGAAATGTCAGTCATCGGCCCGAGCCTACCGGCCCGGGCCGGACCGCTAAGCCGGGAGAGCCTGGAGTCCCATCCCCATCAGCCGGCCGCACAGCTCCTCGGGGGTCGTCAGCAGGAAGTAGGCCAGCGCCCGGAGGTCGTCGCCCCGGACGGTCAGGACCCGCCCGTTGAAGTCCTGCCGTTCGGCCTGGATCATCGCCACGAGCCGGGCCAGCGCCAGGGCCTCGGGCTCCCGGCACTCCTGGAGCCGGTTCAGGTCGACGGCGAAGCCCTCCGAGAGGTCCATCGCCCCCGGTTCGGTGAGGTCGACCTCGACCTCCTTCGGGAGAAGCTGCTCGGGCGGCACGCCGTAGACGTTGGCCAGCCGCATGAGCCGTGGCACCGAGATAACCCGCTCCCCGCGCTCGTAGGCGCCGAGGACCGAGGCCTTGAACTCCTCGTTCGACATCGCTTCAACCTCGTGCAGCGACAGGCCCTTTTGCCGCCGGATGGACCGCAGTCGGTCCCCCACACGCTGCGTCGAGATGGCCACCCGATCCCTCCAACTTCCCTCTTCCTGCCCCAGCCCGGATGCCTTCAAGGCTACCTCGCGAACGCGCAAATGTCGACTCTTCGCGGCATTTGACCACTTTCCGGGCACATTGGCGGGTTCTTGAGGGGTTTCGCCCCGGGTTTCCACCCGACGCTCCAGCTGTGGTGCCTGCACCTCGGTGTCCATCGGTCCCTCCCCAGTCGGCGTGACGTCGGCGTCGAGAAAGGAATCGGCGGTGGGGGTTGCGCCCGCCCCCGGGCCGCCAAAACGGAGCCACTCTAGTCACCTGGCGTCCCGCCCGCCCGTGCCGTGGGCTCCTCTCCTCGGCGCTCGAGCGCAACGGGTTGCGGAGCATGCGCCTCTCCGGTCTCCGATCGCAACCGGTGGCGGTCCGGACCGTGAGCAGGTCGGCATCGGCAGCGCCCCCCGCATGGCGCAACCGGTCGCGCCCACGCGACCTCGACGGCCGTCAATACACCGGCCACCGCCACCGGTCGCGCCTCACGGCGCCCGGCGGACGGCCGAGAGGGCCGCTCCGGCGGCCAGGGCGGCCGTCTCGGCCCGCAGGACGTGGGGTCCCAGCCCGAGTCGCCCCCATGGGGCCAGACGGTCCACCTCCTCCGCCCTGAACCCGCCCTCCGGGCCCACGACCACGAGGAACTCGCCGCCCGGAGGCGACCCGAGGGCGTCCGCCCCCGCACCGCCCCGTTCGGCGACCACCAATGCTGGATGGCCGGCCAGTTCGGAGAGCGGCCGCAATTCTTCCACCAGCGGCAACCGAGCCCGGCGGCATTGGCGGGCGGCTTCCCGGGCGACCCGCTGCCAGCGTTCGAGCGCTGCCTTGGCCCGGGACGGGTCCGGGCGGACCACCGACCGCTCGGCCAGGACGGGCAGGATCCGGTCGACGCCCAGCTCGGTCAGCTTCTGGACGACGAGTTCGGGCTTGTCCCCCTTGGTCAGGGCGAACGCCACCGCGAGGCGGGGCCACAGCTCTGGCTCCCGGGCCGGCGGGCCGGTGGCGTCGAGGTCGACCGCGGCGCTCCCGACCCCGCCGCCACCGCCGGTCGCCCCGACGGTGCCGATCCCGGCGACGCGGTACGGCCGCCAGCGCCCCGACCCGTCCGCCACCGTCACCGTTTCGCCGACGCGGAGGCGGAGGACCCGGGCGAGGTGGTGGCCGTCGTCGCCGACCACGTCGAGCCCGTCGGTCAGGGCTGTGGCGGAGTCGACGAAGACGTGGGCCGAGGCCGCGACGTCGGCCGGCCATCCTTCCGGGGGACCCCCCCTGGCCCCCGGGCCCATGGGCTACTGGAAGGCGCTCTTGATCCGGGAGAAGAAGCCCTCCTCGCGAGGGGCGACCTCCTCGCCCCGCAGTTCCGCCAGGCGGCGGACGAGCTGGGCCTCCTCGGCCGAGAGCTTCTCGGGCACCACGATCTCGACGCTGACGATGAGGTCGCCCCGGCCCCGGCCCCGCAGCGCCGGCACGCCTCGCCCCCGGAGGCGGAACACCCGCCCGGTCTGCGTTCCGGCGGGGATCAGCAGGTCCTCCTCGCCGTCGAGTGTCTCGATGCGGAGGTGGGCGCCGAGGGCCGCCTGGGTCATCGGGAGCCGGAGGACGTGGAGAAGATCGTCGCCGTCCCGCTGGAAGCGGGGGTGCGGCCGGACGGCGATCGACACGTAGAGGTCGCCGGGCTCGCCGCCCCGGGGAGCGGCCGGGCCCCGGCCGGCCAGCCGGAGCCGCTGCCCGTCGTCGATGCCCGCCGGCACCTGGACCTCGACGGTGGCGGGGAGCGTGACGCGCCCGTCGCCCCGGCAGTCACGGCAGGGCGAGAGGATCTCCCGGCCCGTCCCCCGGCAGGCGCCGCAGGGCGTGGCGGTCATCATCTGGCCGAGGATCGTGCGCCGGACCGTGCGGACCTCGCCGGCGCCGCCGCACGTGCGGCATGTCGACGGGTGGGTGCCGGGCTCGCAGCCCGAGCCGGAGCAGCGCTCGCACTCCACCGGCATGCGCAGCTCCACCGGCTTCGTCGCCCCGAAGACCGCCTCCTCGAGGTCGAGGACGACGTGGACCTCGGCGTCGGGACCCCGGGCCGGGCCGGCCGGCCCCCGGCCGCCGCCGAACCCCCCGCCGAAGAAGGCGTCGAAGAGGTCGGAGACGCCGAAGTCGAACCCCCCCCTCCCCGGGCCGCCGGCACCGGTGCCGACGCCCTCGGCGCCGTACATGTCGTAGCGGCGGCGCTTCTCGGGATCGCGCAACGTGTCGTAGGCGACCGAGATCTCCTTGAAACGGGCCTCGGCCGCCGGGTCGCCATCGTTGGCGTCGGGGTGGTACTGGCGGGCGAGGCGCCGGTAGGCCCTCTTGATCTCGTCTTCGCTGGCGCCGCGGTCGACGCCAAGGACCTCGTAGAAGTCGGCGGGCATCGTGGGATCAGCCGGGCGGGGAGAGGTGTTCGCCGAGGCGACGGGAGACGGCGGCCACGGCGGCCATGGCCTGGGGATAGTTCATCCGGGTCGGGCCGAGGATGCCGACGGTGCCGGCGGCCCGGCCCTCGACATCGAAGCGGGCCAGGACGATGGAGCACTCCCGCAGATCCTCCAGCCGGTTCTCCGACCCGATCCGGACGGTGACCCCCTGGTCGATCAGGTCGCGCACCAGGCTCACCACCAGGTACTGGTGCTCGAGGACCTCGAGGAGCCGGCCGACGGTCTCGCCGGCGGTGAAGGCCTCGAGGTCGGCGGCGATGCGGCTCGCCCCGCCGACGAAGACCGGCTCGGTCGGGCGCCCCTCGGTGTAGCGGGTGGCGAGGGCGTCGCGGGCCTGGCCGGCCAGCCGGTCGGTGGCGGCGTCGCCCGTCGGCCGGGGGACGGGCAGGTCGGCCAGCGAGGCGTCGCGCAGCTGGGTCTCGAGGACGACGGTGGCGGCGCCGATCCGGCTGTCGTCGACCTCGGCGGCGAGCTCGATGAACTGCCGCTCGACATGCCCGTTGGACAGCACGGCCACCACCAGCAACGACGTCTCGTGGAGCCGGACGAGCTGGATGCTGCGGACCCGGGCGGCATCGGGCTGGGGCCCGACCACGACGGCGGCGTGGGCCGTGATGCGGGAGAGGAGGAGGCTCGTCTCGTGGAGCATGTCCTCCAGCACGTGGTGGGCGGTGGCGAAGAAGCTCGTCACCTCCTGGCGGGCACCGGGTTGCAGCTCCTTGGGGGCGTGGTGGTCGACGAAGGGCCGGTAGCCCTGGTCGGGCGGCACCCGCCCGGCCGAGGGGTGGGGGGGGGTGACGTACCCCTCCCGCTCGAGCAGAGCCATCTCGTTGCGGACGGTGGCGCTGGAGACGGCCAGCCCCGTCTCGCGGGCGACCGTGTTCGAGCCGACCGGCTGACCGGTCTCGACGTACTCCTCGATCAGGGCCTTGAGGATGGCGGCCTTGCGTTCGTCCATAGCGCTGCCCGGAGTTTACCGACCGGCCGACGCCCGACAGCACCCTCAGGGCCCGCTCAGCAGCCGGTTCGGGCCGATCAGGAGCCGGATCGGGCCAGGAGCAGCCGGGCCGTGGCCTCGTTGGCCAGGAGCCTCCCGGTCGGCGTGAGGACGACGCGCCTCCCCCGGCGTTCGGCCAGACCGTCGGTCACCAGCCCGTCCGCCGCCGGACCGGCCGGCACGCCGTGCCGGGTGCGCAGCGCCAGCATGGCCGCCTCCCGCTCACGGTCGGCGGCGCCGAGGATCTCGTGGCCCGCCTCGGCCGATGCGCCGGACTCGACGAGGGCGATGTAGCGGTCGGGGGTGCGGACGTTCCACCACCGCCGGCCGGCCGGAGTGTGGCCGTGGGCGGCGCAGCCGACGCCGAGGTACTCGCCCTGGGCCCAGTAGAGGAGATTGTGGCGGCACTCCCCGCCGGGCCGGGCCCAGTTGGAGATCTCGTACCAGGGCCGGCCGGCGGCGGCGAGGGTGGCGTCGGCGGCCAGGTACCTCTCGGCCTGCTCGTCGTCGTCGGGCCCATCGAACGCGCCGGCCTCGATCCGCCGGGCCAGGGGCGTGCCGGGCTCGACGGTGAGGGCGTAGGCACTCACGTGGGGCGGGTCGAGGGCCAGGACGGCGTCGAGCGTGGCCCGCCAGTCGGTCATCGTCTCGCCGGCGGCGCCGTAGATGACGTCGACGTTGATGTTGGTGAGCCCGGCCTGGCGGGCGCCGGCCACGGCCCGCTCGACCCCGGCCGGGTCGTGGGTGCGGCCGAGGGCGGCCAGGACGTGCGGCGCCATCGACTGCACCCCGAACGACAGCCGGTTCACGCCTCCGGCCTGATAGGCGGCGAGGAGCTCCGGCGTGACCGTGTCGGGGTTGCATTCCACGGTGACCTCGGCGCCGGCCGCCCGGGGCACGGCGTCGAGGATTGAGATCAGCAGCTCGGCCGGCAGCAGCGACGGCGTCCCCCCGCCGAAGAAAACGCTGGTGGCCGGGGGGACGGGCTGCGAGTCGCACCGCCGCCGTAGGTCGGTGACGCAGGCGGCGGCGTAGGCGCCCATCAGGTGGTGGCGGTCGGTCCACGTGGCGAAGTCGCAGTAGTCGCAGCGCCGGGCGCAGAACGGGACGTGGACGTAGACGCCGAAGTCGGCCATACGCCCGGCAGCGTACGGCCCCCGGGGCGGCCGGCGGGTCAGGCCTTCGTGAACCCGACGACGACCGGCTGGTTCGACGTGGTGGCCACGCCGCCCGCCGTCTCCTCGGTCAGGGCGTAGGCACTCACCGGCCCGGTCATGCGGAAGGCCGACACGCCCGGGTCGGCGCCGAGGACCCCGAGGGAGATCTTGGCGTCGGAGCGCACCGCCCACAGCTGGTAGACACGGCCGGCCGGCAGCGGGGCCAGGGCGCCGGGCACGAGATACCCGGTCCCGTCGGGGAGGCGCACGACCCGGGCCGAGGCCTTGCCGTCGGCCGAGGCCAGCTTGACCTGCTCGGCGGCGGGGTCGCTCAGGGCGGCGAAGGCGGCGCTGTTGACGTTGGCCTCCTGGATGGCCTGGGCCAGCTTGTCGATGTTGTCGAGCCGGTGGCTGTCATGACGCCCGAGGGCGACGCCGAGGAACAGGGTGAGGGCGGCGGCGACGGCCATGGTGGCGGCGGCCACCCGCAGCGGGATGGTCCGGGCGGTGGCCCGGGCCTCTCGCCGCCCGGCCAGCTCGTCGCCGCCCTCAGGGCCGGCACCGGCACCGGCGATGCGGGCCAGGTCGAAGGCCGGCGGCGCCTCGTCGAGCGTTTCGGTGATCCGGTCCCAGACACCCTCGGGGGCCCGCTCGCCGCCCTGGGCCAGGAGAGCGGCCGTCTCCCGGTGGCGCTCCACCTCGGCCCGGCAGCGCGGGCAGCCGGCCAGGTGGGCCTCGACGACGTCGCGCTCGTCGTCGTCGACGGCGTCGAGGGCGAAGGCGCCGAGGAGCTCTTCGATGTCCTGGTGGGAGAAGGTCATGCGATCCCCGCCTCGACGAGGACCGTCCGCAACCGGCGGAGGCCCGAACGGATGCGACTCTTCACCGTGCCCTCCGGCTCGTCGAGGAGGGTGGCCACCTCCCGGTAGGTGTGGCCGCCGAAGTAGGCCAGCTCGATGGCCGCCCGCTCGCCGGCCGGGAGGACCGCCATCGCCTCCCGGACCTCGTCGGCCACGGCGAGGTCGACGACGGCGTGCTCGATGTCGTAGTCGGCCTCGGCCCGGTCCCGGGCGTCGCGCTGCTCCCGCTGCCGGCGCGAGACCTCGGCCCGGAGCATGTCGACCGACCGGCCGTGGGCCTGGGCCAGGAGGAACGACCGCAGCGAGCCCCGGTCGGGGTCGAACCGGTCGGGCCGGTTCCAGAGGCGGAGGAAGACCTCCTGAACGACCTCCTCCGCCAACGTCCGTTCGACCAGCAGCCGCCGCGACAGGGCGAAGACGGCCCCCGCGTGGCGGCGGTAGGCCTCGGCCAGCGCCTCCTGGCGGTAGCGGCCGATCGCCACCACGAGGATGGCGTCGCTGGCGTCGCGGATGTCGTCGGTCGGCATGGTCACCATTCGTTCGTAGCAGGTCGCCAGGATGGATGAAGGTAAGGTCCTCGCCGGCGAATCGGACGCGAAAGGGAAACGCGATGATCGGAGTGCACCGTCGGCTGCTGCGGTTCGGCGCCGCCGTCCTCACCGTCGGTCTCCTGGCCACCGGCTGCGGGAACAACAAGGAGAGCCGCGCCAAGGGGCAGGTCGAGCCGTCGACCACCACCACGACGATCAACAAGGCCCCCGACTCGACCGCCGCCCAGGTCCGGGCCCGGCTCAACGGGCTGCTGGAGGAGAACGTGTACCTGACGGCGGCGGCCACCGGTGCCGCCGTGGCCGGCCGGGCCGACGAACTGACCGGGGCCGTCAGCGCCCTCGGCGGCAACTCCCAGGCGCTCACCGACAACATCACCGCCGACCTGGACGCCGACACCGGCAAGACGTTCGACGGCCTGTGGCGCAAGCACGTCGACGCGTTCGTGACCTACGCCCAGAACCGCTCCCCCCAAGCCGTCAGCGACCTGACCCAGTTCACGAAGGACTTCGGGGCGTTCGTCAACAAGGCCCTGCCCTCGCTTTCGGCCGACACGGTGACCGGCCTGATGGCGACCCACGTCCAGGCGCTCAAGGCGGTGGTCGACGCCCAGGCGGGCGGCAACTGGTCCGATGCCTACAGCAATCTCCGGACGGCGGCGGCCCAGACG
>JAICYE010000323.1 GCA_025934385.1 Acidimicrobiia bacterium
CTGTTCGTGAGCCACGACCGCGACTTCATCGACGGCGTCGCCAACCGGGTGCTGGAGCTGTCGGGGGGGCGGATCAGCGAGTTCGTCGGCGGCTTCGTGGAGTACGTCGCCCAGCGGGAGGAGCGCATCGCCCAGGCTCAGGCGGCGGCGGCCAACCAGGCCCGCCAGGTGGCCGCCACCGAGCGGTTCGTGGAGCGGTTCCGCTACAAGGCGACGAAGGCCCGCCAGGTGCAGAGCCGCGTCAAGGCCCTGGAGAAGCTCGACGCCATCGCCGTGCCGACGGTCTCGGAGGCCAGGGCCCGATTCCAGTTCCCCGAGCCGCCCCGGGTGTCCAGAGTGGTGGCCGAGCTGGAGAACGTGGCGGCCGGCTACGGCGACGACGTCGTCCTCACCGGCGTGAACCTCGTCGTCGAACGGGGGATGCGGATCGGGCTCGTCGGGCCCAACGGCGCCGGCAAGACGACGCTGCTGAGGCTTCTGCTCGGGGAGATCCCGCCGCTCGACGGCCGGGTGGCGCTCGGCGCCAACGTCGAAGTCGGCCGCTTCGCCCAGCATCAGGTCGAGGTCCTGCGGCTGGAGAAGTCGGTGGTCGACGAGTTCCGGGCCAGCGTCCCCGAGAAGTCGGGCAAGAACCTCCGCACCTATCTCGGCGCCTTCGGCTTCTCCGGCGACGCCGTGGAGCGCAAGGTCGGCGATCTGTCCGGCGGCGAGCGGACGAGGCTGGCGCTGGGCAAGCTCATGGTCGAGCCGCACAACCTGCTGGTGCTCGACGAGCCGACCAACCACCTCGACCTGCCGAGCTGCGACCTGCTGGAGGATGCGCTGCGGGCCTACGCCGGCACCATCCTGCTGGTGACCCACGACCGGGCCCTGATCCGGGGCGTGTGCACCAGCCTCATCGAGGTGCGACGGGGGACTGCCCGCTTCCACCACTCCGTCGACGAAGCGGTGCTGAGACCGACGCTGGGCCCGGCGTCCTCCGTACCCGGGTCCCGGCAGGGCGTCGTCGTCGCCTCGCCCCCGGCCCGGCGCTCCGACGGCGGGCGGCCCAGCCGCCGCGACGACCGGCGCTCGGCGGCGGAGAGCCGCGACGCCCGTCACCGGGCGACGAAGGATCTGAAGAAGGCGGTGCGCGACGCCGAGAAGGCCTGGGAGAAGGCCGAGCAGACGGTCACCGAGCTGGAACGCCAGCTGGCCGACCCCGAGATCTACGGTGATCACTCCCGCATCGCCGAACTGGCGGCGCGGCACGGCCAGGCCCGCAAAGCGGCGCTGGCGGCCATGGCGGCGTGGGAGTCGTCCAGCGAAAAATTGGCCGCGGCGGAAGCGGCGCAGAGGTAGCCCGAGCGCTACGCCGCCTTGGCGTCCGGTGCGATCACCACGACGTCGCCCGTCCGCACCAGCTTGTGCCACCGCAGCCGGGTGCCGGCGGCGGCGGCGACCACCGACTCGAACACCACGAGGTACAGCAGCTGGCGGTAGACGAACTGCTGGAGCGGCAGCGCCCACAGCGTCCGGGGTGACTCGCCGTCGAGCCGGAAGGCGTAGAGGGCTACCAGCCCACCGATGAGGTTGAATCCGGCCCAGTAGGACAGGTACCGCACCGGGTCGACGAACAGCATCCCGTAGAGGGCGAAGACGTCGAACGCCGGGGCCAGCAGCGGCAGGGCGACCTGGGCGAAGACGATCGACGGTAGCCCGATCAGCCCGACCGAGCTGCGCTCCCGGACGGCGCGGCGGTGCTTCCACATCGCCTGCATCGTGCCGTAGGCCCACCGGTAGCGCTGCCGCCAGAGCTGGCGCAGCGTGGTCGGCACCTCGGTCCAGGCCCGGGCCCGGGCCTCGAAGGCCACGCCCCAGCCGGCCCGGTTGACGGCGATCGTGAGATCGGTGTCCTCGGCCAGGGTGTCGTCGCTCACGCCGCCCACCTGGCGCAGGGCCTCCCGCCGGAAGGCGCCGATGGCCCCGGGCACGACCGTGATACAGCCGAGGGCCTCGTACATGCGGCGGTCGAGGTTGCAGCCCATGACGTACTCGATGTGCTGCCACCGGCCGAGGAGGCCCCGGCGGTTGCCCACCTTCGTGTTGCCGGCCACCGCCCCGACGGCGGGGTCGGCCAGCGGCGCCACCAGGTACCGGATGGTGTCGGGCTCGAAGACCGTGTCGCCGTCGACCATGACGATGACGTCGTGGCGGGCGGCGGCGATGCCCGTGTTGAGGGCGGCCGGCTTGCCGCCGTTGGGCTGGCGGATGAGCGTGACCCGGGGATCCTCGGCGGCCAGGGCGGCCGCCACCGCTGGCGTTCCGTCGGTGGAGCCGTCGTCGACGACGATCACCTCCAGGGCCGGATAGTCGCTGGCCGCCAGGGAGCGGACGGCGGCGGCGATCCCGACCTCCTCGTTGTAGGCGGGGACGATCACGCTGACCGGCGGGAAGAACGTCGCCGGCGGCGAAGTGCGCCGGGCCTGCTGGCGGGCCAGGACGACGACGGCCAGGTTGCGGGCCAGGGCCAGGACGGCGAAGGCCACCACGAGGTAGAGGAACCACCGACTCACCACCGCCGACAGCTGCAGCGTCAGCAGCAGGGCCAGGCCCTGGAGCCGGGCCAGGTGCCCGACCGGCTGCACGGCCGCCCCCGACGGCAGCCCGGCCAGGCCCGACACCGTCGTGAACCGGTAGCCCTCGGCCTGAAGCTTGGTGATGAGCTGGTCGACGGCCTCCACCGTCTGGCTGCGGTCGCCGCCGGCGTCGTGGAGCATGACGACGCCGCCCTGCCCCGCCGGCGGAGTGCTGTGGGCCACGATGCTGTTCGGGCCGGGGAGACGCCAGTCCTCCGGGTCCTGGGTGGCGAAGACCAGCAGGTAGCCGAGGTCGCCGGCCCGGCGGGCGGCACCGAGCTCGGGGGCGGTGAGGTCGCCGGGCGCCGACGAGTAGGGGAGCCGGAGCAGGTGGGTGTTCACGCCGGCGGCGCCGGCCAGCGCCGTCTGGGTCAGGCTCAGCTCGATGCCCGCCTGGGCGTGGGACACCGCGCCGAGATCGGCGTGGGTGAACGTGTGGGCGCCGACCTCGTCGCCGGCGGCCAGCTCGTCCCGCACCAGCTCCGGATAGCGGGCCGCCTGGGTTCCGACGACGAAGAACGTGGCCGGCACGTCGTGGCGGCGGAGGACATCGAGGATCTCCGGGGTCCACTTCGGGTCGGGACCGTCGTCGAAGGTGAGGGCCACGGTCTTGGCCGGCAGCGCCGCCGAGCGGGGTGTCGGCCCGGAGAAGTCGACGACGGGCCCGGCGGTGTTCAGGCCGAGGGCCGACCCGGCGGCCGGGACCGTCGAGGACGCGCCGATCTCGTGGCGGGCGTAGCCGTCGACCAGCAGCGCGGCGGCCAGGGCCACCACCATGGCCGCCAGGGCGATCCATCGCGAACGGGGCAGGCGGCTGGTGCGGCTGTCGGACGGGCGGCGCGGGACGCGGCCGGCGGCGGAGCGGCGGGTGCGGGCCATCTCAGGCGAGGGGCTGTGGGCTCGTGGTGGTGGTGGTCGTCCTGCGGAGCTGCCCGGGGGGCCCGCTGCCGTCGGGGCCGTGACCCGACGACGCGCCGTTGCCCTGTCCCGGCCCGTTGGTGGCCGTGGTCGTCGTGGTCGTCGTGGAGGACGACGACGTCGACTTGCCGGGCCCCGAGTTCGTGGCGGTGGTGGTCGTGGTCGGGCCGGGCGTCGTGGTCGTCGTGCTCGGAGACGTCGCCGGTGTCGTGGCGGGCGCGCCGACCGACCCGGCCGGGCCGGGGGGCGCGGA
>JAICYE010000232.1 GCA_025934385.1 Acidimicrobiia bacterium
CGTGCAGGGTATGGCAGGCCCCTCGGTGGGGCGCAATCGCCGGAACGGGTCACAATGGGGGCCATGCCCGAACCCCACGAGCCGATGCCGCTCGACCTCTACGCCGGTCCCGTCCGGGCCGACCCCTACCCGCTGCTGACCCATCTGCGGGAGGCGGCGCCCGTCCACTGGGTGAGCCAGCAGGGCCTCGAGTCGTGGATCGTCACCCGCTACGACGAGGTGCGGGCGGTGCTGGGCGACCCCCGTTTCGTCAAGTCGCCCGAGACGGTGCCGGAGGCCCTGCGGCGCTTCAAGGCGGCCTTCGGCAGCCCCGAGGAGAGCGAGGTCCGGAGCCTGCTGGCCACCGACCCGCCCGACCACACCCGGCTCCGGCGCCTGGTGGGCAAGGCCTTCACGCCCCGCCGGGTGGAGGGCCTGCGCCGCCGGGCCCAGGAGGTGACCGACGGGCTGCTCGACGCCCTGGCCGGCGACGCCGCCACGGGCACCGGGGTGGTCGACCTCGTCGACGGGCTGTCGATCCCGCTCCCGGTCACGATGATCGGCGAGCTCGTCGGCGTCCCGGCCGAGGACCGGGCCGACTTCAAGAAGTGGTCCGACGCCCTGCTGGTGGTGGCCCGCGACGAGGAGGGGCGGCGGGGCCGCCAGGCCGGCGCCGAGGCGCTGCGGGCCTACTTCACCGATCTCATCGCAGAGCGGCGGCGGACGATGCGGCCGGAGCAGGCCCCCGACGCCCAGCCCGATCTGGTCAGCGCCCTGCTCACCGCCCACGACGAGGGCGGGCGCCTGAGCGAGCAGGAGCTGTTGTCGCTGCTGATGGTCGTCCTGGCCGCCGGCCACGAGACGACCGGCAACCTGCTGGGCAACGCCGTCCTCGCCCTGTTCGACTGGCCGGAGCAGCGCCACCGGCTCCAGGACCATCCCGAGGGCCTGCGGGTGGCGGTGGAGGAGATGCTGCGCTTCATCGGCCCGGTGATGCAGTCGACGCTGCGGATCGCCAGCGAGGACGTCGAAGTCGGCGGCGTCGTCATCCCCGCCGGGGCCGTGGTGGTGGCCATGCTCGGCGCCGCCGACCGCGATCCCCGTCGCTTCCCGGCGCCCGACGAGTTCGACGTCGGCCGGGAGGAGAACCCCCACCTGGCCTTCGGCCACGGCATCCACTTCTGCCTCGGGGCGCCGCTGGCCCGCATGGAGGCGGAGATCGCCGTGGGGACGCTCCTGCGCCGCTTCCCGGCCATGGAGCTGGCCGCCGACCGGGCGGCCATCGCCTGGCGGCCGAGCGCGCTGCTGCGGGGGCCGGCGGAGCTGCCCGTCCGGCTCGAAGCCGAGCGCCGGGCGGGCTGACGCCCGCCGCCTCAGACGATCCCGTCAGCCCTCAGGCGGGCGATGCGGTCGGCGTCGTAGCCGATCTCGCCGAGGATCTCGTCGGAGTGGGCGCCGAGCGGCGGGGCCGGCGTCCGCACCCGGGTCGGCGTCCGGGAGAACTTGGCCGCCGGGCCGGTGATGGGCAGCGTGCTCCCGTCGGCGTGGACCGTATCCTGCAGCATTCCCCGGGCCCGCACATGGGGGTCGGCGGCGGCGGCGGCGTAGGTCCGCACCTCGGCCACCGGCAGGCCGGCGGCCAGCAGGATGCCGGTGATCTCGGCCACCGTCCGCTGCTCGGCCCAGTCCGACACCAGTGCGTTGACGGCGGCCCGCCGGGCCAGCCGGCCCGGGATCGTGGCGTGCTCGGCGTCGTCGGCCAGGTCGGGCCGGCCGAGGACGCCGGCCAGGACCTTCCAGTGGGTGTCCAGCAGCACGCCGAGGTACATGCTCCCGTCCTTGGCGGAGAAGACGGCGGCCGGCGCGGCGAAGGGATACTCGTTGCCCATCCGGGGCTGGTCGACGCCGAGGGCGCCGACGGTGAGGTACCCGTCGGACTGGAAGAGCAGCGAGTCGAGCAGTGCGACGTCGAGATGCTGTCCCTCGCCGGTGCGGTCGCGGTGGTGCAGCGCGGCCAGGACGGCGACGGCGGCGTGGAGGCCGGCGAGGTCGTCGGCCAGGAAGGTCGGAGCGCGGACCGGCCCGCCGTCGACGTCGCCGTTGAGCGACATGAACCCGCTGGCCGCCTGGGCCAGCGGGTCGTAGCCGCACTGGTCGTGCCCCGGCCCGTACTGGCCGAAGCCGCTGATCGAGGCGTAGACGATGTCGGGCTTCACCGCCCGGACTGCGGCGTAGCCGACGCCCCAGCCCTCCATCGTGCCGGGGCGGAAGTTCTGCACGACGGCGTCGCTGCGCCGGGCCAGGTCGAGGAAGACCTCGCGGCCCTCGAGGGTCCGGAGATCGAGGCACAGCGCCCGCTTGTTGCGGTTGACGTGGGCGTGGGCGAACGACAGCGGCGGATCCGTGCCGGGCAGGAACGGCGGCATGCGCCGCACGACCTCGCCGCCGGGCAGCTCGATCTTGACGACGTCGGCGCCGAGGTCGGCCAGGATGCAGCCGCACATCGGCCCGGCCACGGTCGTGGTGGCCTCCACCACCCGGACGCCGGCCAGCGGACCGACCACCGGCGCCGCCGCCGGCTCGAAGAACTCCGATTCCTCCACGGCGGCTCACGGTAGCCCGGCCGTGGACCTCGTTCCCGGCCGGACACCTACGATCTCCGGCACGCCCAAGCCGATGTCGTTTCCCGAATTCGTCGAGCTGCTGGCCTCGCCCCTCGGTGCCGCCGAGGTGTCGGCCGCCCTCGGTTCGCCGATCGTGCTCGTCGACGCGATCGGTCCGTCCGGCGCCGTCACCCCGGAGGCGGCGGAATCGGCGGCGGCGTTGCCGGCGGTGGTCGTGGGCGTCGGTGCCGACGGGCCCGGCCGCCTCGCCGCCGGGACGGCGACCCTCCTCGATCTCGTGGTCGCCGATCCCGACCCGGTGGTGGCGGTGGTGGAGGCCTCGCCCCGGGCGGCCGTGGCGCTGGCGCTGACGCTGCGGGCCAGCGCCGCCCTCGACGTGCCGGCGGCACTCGCCGCCGAGTCGGCGGCCTACTCCATGCTCCAGGCCGGCCCGGAGTTCGCCCGCTGGCGGGAGGCCGCCCCCCGACCGGCGCGGCGCGATCCTCGGGAGCCGGAACCGGCCGTCCTGGTCGAACGGGCCGGTGGCGAACTGCGGGTCACGCTCAACCGGCCGGCCCGCCACAACGCCGTCGACACGGCGCTGCGGGACGGGTTGTTCGAGGCGCTGCTCCTCGCCTGCGCCGATGCGTCGATCGGGCGGGTCGTTCTCGACGGCGCCGGCCCGTCGTTCTGCAGCGGCGGCGACCTCGACGAGTTCGGCACCCTGCCCGACCCGGCCACCGCCCACGTCGTCCGCCTCACCCGCAGCCCGGCCCGGCTCCTGGCCCGGCTCGGACCCCGGCTCGAGGTCCGCATCCACGGCGCCTGCATCGGCGCCGGCATCGAGATGGCCGCCTTCGCCGGGCGCGTCGTCGCCCGGCCCGACACGGCGATCTCGCTGCCCGAGGTCGGCCTCGGCCTCATCCCCGGGGCCGGGGGCACCGTGAGCCTCCCCCGCCGGATCGGCCGTCACCGCACCGCCGAACTGGCCCTGGGGGGCCGCCCGATCGACGCCGCCACCGCCCTGCGCTGGAACCTCGTTGACGCGTTGGAACCATGAGCGAACTCGCCGGCTGGGCGGCCAGCGGCGCCATGTTCCTGACCGGGCGGTCGGACGGGCCGCCGCTGCCGGCGCCCGACGGTTTCGTCACCCGTCTGCGGGCCGTCGGCGCCGTCCTGGCCCGGCGGTCGGCCGAGCTCGGCCGGCCGGTCGACATCGACGTCCTGGCCCTGCTCGGCGAGCGGGCGGCGCTGGCCGGTCTCCAGCGGGGCGGCGACGTCAGCTGCGGCGGGGCCGCCCGCCTCCTGCCCGCCGCCGACGGCTGGCTGGCCGTCAACCTCCCCCGCCCCGAGGACGTCGACCTGCTCCCGGCCTGGCTGGCCGGCCTCCCCTTCCCGCCGGACACCCTGCCAGCCGGGGACCCCGAGCGGAATACGTACCGTAACGGTGGGCAAACCGCTCGGGCTCCCGCCGGCGAGCTGTGGACGCGGCTCGCCGAGGCCCTGGCGTCGGCGCCGGCGGAACCACTGGCCGAACGGGCGCAGCTACTCGGGCTGCCGGTCGCCGCCCTCCCGCGCCGCCCGCTCACGCTGCCGACGACCCCCGGGGCCCCGCCCGCCGGGCCGGCGCAACCCGAGCCCCCGGCCACCGGGCCGGCACAGGCGGGGGCACTTGTCACCGGGCCGGCGGACGCCGGGACTCTGGCCGGCCTCCCGGTCGCCGCCACGGCCATCACCGGCACCGGCGCCGAGGCGGCCCAGCCGGCCCGCCACCTCGACCGGCTCGTCGTCGCCGATCTTTCGTCGCTGTGGGCGGGGCCGCTCTGCAGCCATCTGCTGCAGCTGGCCGGCGCCCGGGTGGTGAAGGTCGAATCGGTGCACCGGCCCGACGGCGCCCGGTTCGGCCCGCCGGCGTTCTTCGACCTGCTCCACGCCGGTCAGCAGGCGGTGGCCCTCGACTTCCGGACGGAGGACGGGCGGGCCGCCCTCCTCCGCCTGCTGGCCTCGGCCGACGTCGTCGTCGAGGGCTCCCGGCCCCGGGCCCTCGAGCAACTCGGAATCGGGGCCAAAGCGATCCTGACCGAGGCCGCCGCCGGCGACGCCCGGCCGAGGATCTGGGTCTCCATCACCGGCTACGGCCGGACCGGACCGGGGCGGGACCGGGTCGCCTTCGGCGACGACGCCGCCGCCGCCGGCGGGCTCGTCGCCGGAGACGCCGCCGGCCCCTGCTTCCTGGCCGACGCCGTGGCCGACCCCTGCGCCGGCGTCGTCGCCGCCGCCGCCGCGCTCTCCGCCC
>JAICYE010000057.1 GCA_025934385.1 Acidimicrobiia bacterium
GCGCTGCTCGCCGATCCGGGTCTGGATCCCGCGGCGGCTGGTGCCGGCTACGTTTCTCCCGAGGCCGGCGTGGCTGACGTCGCGGCCGCGCTCGACGGCGCGCGGGCCATCCTGGTCGAGCGTTTCGCCGAGGACGCCGATCTCATCGGCACCCTGCGGGAGCGGATGTGGTCACGCGGGCGGTTGGAATCCCGGGTCCGCGACGGCCAGCAGGATGCGGGGGCGAAGTTCGCGGACTACTTCGAGTTCTCCGAGCCGTTCACGGCCATGCCGTCGCACCGCATCCTGGCGCTGTTCCGCGGCGAGAAAGAGGGTTTTCTGGATCTCTCGCCCCAACCAGGATCAACAGAGTCGGGCGATGAGGACGGCAATTACGAGCAGGCGATCGCGACCCGGTTCGGGATGGCCGACCACGGCCGGCCGGCGGATCGCTGGCTGGCTGACACGGTGCGCTGGGCTTGGCGTACCCGGATCCTGCTGCATCTGGGCATCGATCTGCGGATGCGGCTGCGCCAGGCCGCCGAGACCGAGGCGGTACGGGTGTTCGCCGCCAACCTGCGCGATCTGTTGCTGGCCGCGCCCGCGGGTGCCCGCCCGACGATGGGCCTGGACCCCGGCTACCGCACCGGCGTCAAGGTCGCGGTCGTCGACGCGACCGGCAAGGTGGTCGCCACCGAGACGGTGTACCCGCACGTACCCCAGCGCCGCTGGGATGAGGCGCTGGCGGTGCTGTCCCGGCTGGTCCGGGAGCACGGCGTCGCGCTGGTCGCGATCGGCAACGGCACCGCCTCCCGGGAGACCGACAAGCTCGCCGCCGACCTGATCGCCCGCCACCCCGAGCTGAAGCTGACCAAGGTCATGGTCTCCGAGGCGGGCGCGTCCGTGTACAGCGCCTCGGCGTTCGCGTCGCAGGAACTCCCGGACCTGGACGTGTCGTTGCGCGGCGCGGTCTCGATCGCGCGACGGCTCCAGGACCCGCTGGCCGAGCTGGTCAAGATCGACCCGAAGTCGATCGGCGTCGGCCAGTACCAGCACGACGTGGCCGAGGGAAAGCTGTCCCGCTCCCTCGACGCCGTGGTGGAGGACTGCGTCAACGCCGTCGGCGTCGACGTCAACACGGCCTCGCCGCCGCTGCTGACCCGGGTGTCGGGGATCGGCGAGGGGCTGGCCGAGGGCATCGTCCGCCACCGGGACGAGCACGGTCCGTTCCGGAAGCGCTCGGCCCTCCGGGAGGTGGCCCGGCTCGGGCCGAAGGCCTTCGAGCAGTGCGCCGGCTTCCTGCGGATACCCGACGGCGACGACCCGCTCGACGCCTCGGCGGTGCATCCCGAGGCCTACCCGGTGGTCCGGCGGATCGTGGCCGCCGCCGGGCGCGACGTCCGCTCGGTGATCGGCGACACCGCGGTGCTGCGGACGCTGCAGCCGGCCGATTTCGTCGATGACCGATTCGGCCTGCCGACGGTGACCGACATCCTCCGGGAGCTGGAGAAGCCGGGGCGCGACCCCCGCCCGGCGTTCAGGACGGCCGCCTTCGCCGAGGGGGTGGAGAAGCTCGGCGACCTGGCGCCGGGCATGGTGCTGGAGGGCGTCGTGACCAACGTCGCCGCCTTCGGGGCCTTCGTCGACGTCGGCGTCCACCAGGACGGCCTGGTCCACGTCTCGGCCATGGCCCGGCGGTTCGTGAAGGACCCCCGGGAGATCGTGAAGCCCGGCGACGTCGTCAAGGTCAAGGTCCTCGACGTGGACGAGGCCCGCAAGCGCATCTCCCTCACGCTCCGGATCGACGACGACATTCCGCAAAAAGGCGCTCAAGTCGGACGGAGGCCGCGCCGATAACCGATGTGTGGGGAACTATGACGAGTTGGACACGGCCCGCCTCACCTGGGTCGTCCTCGACCGGCTGGTCCCACCCGACGACGAGTCCGCCGCCCGGGCCGCCCTCGTCGACCGGGACCCCGAACTGCGCAGCCTGGTGACCCGCGGCCGGCTGACCGAGGACGAGGCGGTCGAGATCCTCCGGGCCCGCCAGAGCCGCTACGGCTCCGGCGAACGGGCCGCCCGCCCGTTCTCCTCCTGGGCGAGACGGGCGATGGCCCTGGCCGGCGCGGCCGCCGTCGTCACCGTGCTGTCCCACCTCGCTCGCTGACCGGCGGCCCGGCTGCGGCGGGGTCGTGGGCAGCGAGGATCCGCAGTCCGGGATGTGCGGCCCGTAAGGCGAGCACGTCGCGTCGGGACCGGCGCAGCCGGCGAGCCCGTCCGACGCCGCCGTCGACGTCACTCGGAATCGTTCGCCGCTTCTCCTCGAGAATCGACGGTTCTGGTCCCCGCTCCGGAAGACGGGCGAGGGCGCCGGGGCTCTCGCACCCGGCTCCCACCGTCGCCACCACGACCGCCCCCAGGCCATCGTGGCGGTCCGCGCCGAACACCGGTATGCCTCCCGGGGCCGTCCCCGGGTTCGTCCCATCGGGCCCTGGAGACCGCCCATCCCGCGATGGCCAGTTCAACCGGGGCGAATACCACCCCGAACGACCGCGACCGTCGGACCGCGACGTACATGGTGGCGACAAGCATCACGGCCAAGATCAACAGAAGCCCGATCGCCTCCCCCCGTTCCAGCATGTCCCGGAGCGTACGACACACGATCCGCGGGATCGAGAGCCATCCGCTTTGCGGGGCCCGCTCGCCGCAACCGTGCCCCGTGCCGCGCATGACCGTCTGAGAACGAGGTACGTCCCGGTCGGCGCCGTCGAGCAAGGCCTCCCGGGGTCCGCAAGCGCAACATGTTGCGGAAGGCGGCCGAAAGCGGGGGTCGATCGCAACCTGTTGCGCTTGGCGACCCGGCCGAAGCGGGTCCAGACGGCCCGCCCGGAACTGCCGGATCCCGGGCGGCCGGGACGGGTCAGGCCAGGATCGAGCGGCCGATGATCTCCTTCATGATCTCGGTCGTGCCGCCGTAGATGCGGGTGACGCGGGCGTCGGCGTAGGCCCGGGCGATGGGGTACTCGGTCATGAAGCCGTAGCCGCCGTGGAGCTGCACGCCGAGGTCGGTGATGCGGCCCTGGAGCTCGGTGCACCACCACTTGGCCATGGCCGCCTCCTCGGCGGAGAGCCGGCCGGCGTTGTGGGCCAGGATCGCCTTGTCGATGAAGGCCTCGGCGACGGCGATCTCGGTGGCCATCTCGGCCAGCTTGAAGCGGGTGTTCTGGAAGGCGGCCACCGGCTGGCCGAAGGCCCGGCGTTCCTTCACGTAGGCCAGCGTCCAGCCGTAGGCGGCCCGGGCGCTGGCCAGGCCGGCCACGGCGATGGACAGCCGCTCCTGGGGCAGATTGGTGACCAGGTAGCGGAAGCCCTCGCCCTCGGCGCCGAGGAGGTTGCCGGCCGGTACCCGCACGTCGGTGAAGAAGAGCTCGGCGGTGTCCTGGGAGTGGAGGCCGATCTTCTCCAGGTTTCGGCCGCGCTCGAAGCCCTCCATGTCCCGCTCGATCACCATGAGCGACATGCCCTTGTGCTTCTGCGTGGGGTCGGTCTTCACTGCCGCGATCACGAGGTCGGCGTTGATGCCGTTGGTGATGAACGTCTTGGAGCCGTTGACGACGTAGACGTCGCCGTCCCGGACGGCGGTGGTGGTCATCGAGGCCAGGTCGGAGCCGATGCCCGGTTCGGTCATGGCGATGGCGGTGACGAGCTCGCCGGAGCAGATGCCCGGCAGCCACCGCTGCTTCTGCTCCTCATCGGCCAGGTTGAGGAAGTACGGCAGGCAGATGTCGTTGTGGAGCGTGATCCCGAGGCCGCTGCCGCCGATGGCCGTCTCGGCGATCTCCTCGATGATGACGGTGTTGTAGCGGAAGTCCTTGACGCCGCCGCCGCCGTACTCCTCGGGGGCCTCCATGGCCAGGAACCCGGCCGCCCCGGCCCGGGAGAAGATCGCCCGGTCCATGATCCCGGCCCGCTCGAACTCGGAGGCCCTGGGGACGATCTCCTTGTCCAGGAACCGCCGGAAGCTGTCGCGGAACATGTCGTGCTCGGACTCGAAGAGGTCGCGTTGCATGGGCCCTATCCTGCCCCAGCGGCCCGCCGCAGCCGGGAACGGCCGGTGAGGATGAGGTACCACGACTCGCCGGTCATCCGGCCGAGGGCGTCGATCGTCTCCGGTCGGGGCAGCTCGGCCGGCAGCCCGATCTGGACGTAGGCCAGGTGCTCCATCATCGACCCCAGCGTCTCGGCCAGCAGGTCGACGTCGACGCCGGCCTCGAGCTGGCCGGCTTCCACGAGGGCCGAGAGCCAGCGGGCCGTCCGGCCGACGAAGCCCTGCCGGACCGACAGCCACAGCCGGGCGAACTCCGGGTTGACGGCGGCCGCCTCCCGCATGACGCGGAAGAGGTGGCGGCGGCGGGCGTAGGCCTCGAAGTAGCTGGTGTTGGCGGCGACGAGCTCGGCCAGGTCGACGCGCCGGCCGTGCTCGGGACCCCGCCCGCTGGCCCGTCGCAGCTCGGCCAGCGGCTCCTCCAGCACGGCCAGGAGGATCTCGTCCTTCCCGGGGAAGTGGCGGTAGAAGTTGCCGTGGGAGATGCCGGCCATCCGCACCATGTCGGCGATGCGGGCGGCGCTGTAGCCGTACTCGGCGAAGACGGTGCTCGCCGCCTCGACGAGGCGCTGGCGGGTCCGCGCCCCGCGGCGGGTCTTGGCGGCGGGGACGTGCGATAGCTGCCTGAGTTGTGACTCTGCTATCGCATCCTGAGTGGATTCTCGGGGAACACCAGTCGGTTGACGAACCATTTGTAGATGGTGTATCACATCTGCCGGTGAACCTGCTGCTCATCCGCCACGGCGAGCCCGACACCGAGCACGGCCCCCGGCCCGACCCGCCGCTGTCCGCCCTCGGCCGGGCGCAGGGGGCGGCGCTGGCCGCCTGGCTGGCCGGCGAGGGGCTGGCCGCCGTGTACACCAGTCCGCTGCGGCGGGCCCGGGAGACCGCCGGTTTCCTGCCGGCGCCGGCCCTGGCCGTCGACGGCCTGACCGAGATCGGCGGCGCCGGCGAGTACGTCGCCGCCGACGTCCTGCGGCGCAACGGCGACCCCCGCTACGCCGCGCTCATCTCCGGCGACCTGGCCGTCTACGGCACCGACGTCGTCACGTTCCGGGCGGCGGTGGTCGAGGCGGTCGACGACATCGTCGACCGCCACCCCGGCGAGACCGTCGCCGTCGTCAGCCACGCCGGCGTGATCAACGCCTACCTCGGCGCCCACCTCGGCATCGAGAAGCGGCTGATCTGGTCGGCCCTCGACTACTGCGGTGTCACCCGGGTCATCGCCAACTGGGAGGGCGCCCGGACGATCTGGGCCCTCAACGAGCGGGCCCACCACTGCGGTCAACCGGCACGAGCCCTCAAGGAGATCGCATGAGCTGGATCCTCAACGACACGCCGTCGAAGGTCTTCCCCCTCTACTCCCGGGCCAACGTCGGCGAGGTCTTCCCCGATCCGATCAGCCCGCTCAACGCCACCACCGGGTTCCTGGCCAACCTCGAGCCGGGGTGGCGGGCGGCCTACGTCGCCTGCCAGGTCTGGGACCACGACATCTACGACACCGCCGTCGAGCACAACCCGCTCGCCTGCTTCGGCGGCTACCTGTTCATCAACATGTCGCTGATGCGGCTCCTCGGCGTGCGGGTACCGGGCTTCTCTCCGGAGGCCGTCGACTTCCAGTACTTCGGCGACATGCCGGGGATCCCGTCCTACGAGAGCGAGGCCCGGCCGTTCGACGAGAGCGAGGAGTGGAGCGCCCGGGCCGGCGCCTGGCTGGTCGGCGAGGTGCTCGGCGGCAAGGACCTGGCGTCGCTCGACGCGGAGCGGGCCGAGGTCGCCGCCGAGATCGCCGCCCGGCCCGACCTGACCGCGCTGTCGACGGTCGAGCTGGCGGCCCGGCTGCGGCAATGGAACCCCATGTTCCAGCGGCTGTTCCAGACGCACATCGAGGTGAGCCTGAAGGCCGGCATCGGCCTCGGGGCGCTGTCCCAGGCCTGTGCCGCGCTGGGCCGGCCGGAGCTGTCGCTCACGCTGGTGGCCGGCATCGGCGACGTCGACTCTGCGGCGGCGTCGCTCCAGATGTGGGAGCTCGGCCGGATGGTGGCCGCCTCGCCGGGACTCATGGCCGAGTTCGACGCCGGCGTCGCCGGGCTCGTCGAGCGGCTCCGGGCCGCGGCCGCCAAGGATCTCGACACGGAGATGTTCGTCAAGGCCTTCGACCGCTTCGTGACCGACTGGGCCTTCCGGGGGCCCAACGAGTGGGAGCTGCGCTGCCCGACGTGGGGGACGGAACCGGGGATCGCCCTGGCCGCCCTCGACCGGGTGCGGCTGGCCGGCGACGCCGCTTCGCCGTTGGTGGCCGCGCAGCAGGCGGCGGCCGCCCGTGAGGAGGCGGCCGGCGGGTTGCGGACAGCGCTGGCCGGGAACCCCGACGTGCTCGGCCAGGTCGAGGCCGCCCTCCACGCCGCCGAGCTGTGGTGCCGGGGTCGGGAACGGCAACGGACGACCGTGGCCATGCTGGTCCACGAGCAGCGGCTGACGGCCCTGGCGCTGGCCCGGCGGGGCGTGATCGCCGGGGTGATCGAGCGCCCGGAGCAGATCTTCATGCTGCTGGCCGACGAGCTCGACCCGTATCTCGGGGCGCTGGACGCGCCGGATGGTGCCGCCGCCCGGGAGCTGGGCGCGACGCTGGCCGACCGGGAGCGGCGCTACCTGGCGCTGTTCGACTACGAGCCGCCGTTCGTCGTGGCCGGCGAGGCGCCGCCGCTCGAGGAGTGGCCCCGCCGGTCGCAGGCGGTGCCGGCGGCGGCGCTGGCGCCGGGCGATGCGATCCAGGGCGTCGGCGGCTGCCCCGGCACGGCCCGGGGGCGGGCCCGGGTGGTGCTCGACCCGTCCGCCCCGTCGCAGCTCGGGCCCGGCGACGTGCTGGTGGCCCCGATCACCGATCCGTCGTGGACGCCGCTGTTCCTACCGGCGGTGGCCGTGGTGGTCGAGGTCGGCTCGCCGTTCTCCCACGCCGCCATCGTGAGCCGGGAGCTCGGCATCCCCTGCGTGGTCTCGGCCGGCGCCGCCACCCAGCGGATCCCCGACGGCGCCCTCGTCGAAGTGGACGGCACTGCCGGGACCGTCACGCTGATCGAATGACGGCGCCGGTGGTGGTGACGGGCGCGGCGTCGGGGATCGGGGCGGCGACGGTCGAGCGGCTGCGAGCTTCCGGGCGCAACGTTGTCGGCCTGGACCGCCAGCCGGCCCGGGGCTGTCCGACCGTGCTGTGCGACCTGGCCCGGCCGGACACGATCGACGCCGCCGTGGCCGGGCTGCCGGACGAGCTCGGCGGGCTGGCCAACGTGGCGGGCCTGCCCGGCACGTTCCCGGCCGAGCTGGTGCTGCGGGTCAACGTCCTCGGCCTGCGGCACCTGACCGAGGCCGTGGTCGGCCGGTTGGTGCCGGGCTCGGCCGTCGTCAACGTCGCCTCGGTGGCGGCGGTGCGCGGCCCCGCGCCCCGGGCCCTGGTCGCCGGGCTCCTCGCCACCGAGGGCTTCGACGCCGGGCTGGCCTGGTGTCTCGGGCACCCGCTCGACGCCCCGTCCGCCTACCGCTTCTCCAAGCAGGTGCTGATCGAGTGGACGCTGCAGGCCTCGGTCGCCTGGCGAAGCCGGGGCGTGCGGGTCCTGTCGGTCAGCCCCGGTGTCGTCGACACGCCGATCCTGCCCGACTTCCGGGCCTCGATGGGCGACGCCGCCATCGACGCCGCCACCGCCGAGGCCGGCCGGCTGGCGCAGCCCGGCGACATCGCCCCGGTGATCGCCTTTCTCCTCTCGGACGGCGCCCGGTGGGTCAACGGCGTCGACGTGCGGGTCGACGGCGGCCTCGTCGGCGGCCGGCTGGCGATCCCCGCCGGAGCGAGCGCCGCCGCCGGCCCGGTGGCGAGGTGAGCGTCACCCACGTCGACGTCCTCAACCCGGCCGTCTACGTCGACGGGCCGCCCTGGGACCGGCTGGCCTGGCTGCGGACACACGCCCCCGTCTACGAGCATCGACTCGACGACCCGCTGCTCGTCGAACGGTGCTGGGCCATCAGCCGCCACGAAGACGTGCGGGCTCTCAGTCGCGACCCGGCCACGTACTCGTCAGCCTCCGGCATCCACCTCCGCCGGACGGCCACGCATCACTTCCGGCCCAACATGATCAACATGGACGACCCCGACCACCAGCGGGTCCGCAAGCTGGTGGCGAGCGGGTTCACGCCCCGGGTGGTGCGGGCCTTCGAGCGCCACTACGCCGACCTCGCCGTCGGCGTCATCGAGCGGGCCCTGGCCGGCGGTGGTGCGTTCGACGGCGTCCGCCACGTCGCCGCCGAACTGCCGCTGCTGGCCATCTGCGAAGTCCTCGGCGCCCCCGAGGCGGACCGGTTCCGGATCTTCGGCTGGTCGAACACGCTGCTGTCCAGCGAGGACCCCGAGTACGCCCCGACGCCCGAAGCGTTCCAGGCCGCCGTGATGGACATGGTCGCCTACGCCGGCGAGCTGGCCGAGCGGCGCCGGCGGGAGCCGGGCGACGACCTGGTGAGCGCACTCCTCGGGCCCGCCGGCGAACTCCCGCTCAGCGACGCCGAATTCGAGGGCCTCGTGCTGTTGCTGCTGGCCGCCGGCAACGAGACCACCCGCAACGCCATCGCCCAAGGCCTCCTGGCCTTCGCCGAACACCCCGACCAGTGGGCCAGGCTGTGCTCCGATCCCGCCGCCCTGCTCGACACCGCCGTCGAGGAGGTCATCCGCTGGGCCAGCCCGGTCAACTACATGTCCCGCACGGCGACGTGCGATGTGCAGCTGCACGGCCAGTTGATCCGGGAGGGCGACAGGGTCGCCCTGCTCTACGCCTCGGCCAATCGCGACGAGGCGGCCTTCGCCGACCCCTGGCGCTTCGACGTCGGCCGCGACCCCAACCACCACCTCGCCTTCGGCTTCGGCCCCCACTTCTGCCTCGGCGCCAACCTGGCCCGGATCGAGCTCCGGGCGCTGCTGGAGACGCTGATCCCACGGATCACGGCCTTCGAGTTGGCCGGTCCCGTCAGCAGGGTCCGCTCCAGCTTCCTCAACGGCCTGAAGGAGCTTCCGCTCCGGGCCGTCCTCTAGCCGGACAGCGACTTGACGATGTTCGCCGCGGTCTGCGGGTGCTCAGCAGCGGCGGGCGGTGGTGATGATCGTGCGGAGGGCGGTGAGGTCCTGGTCGTGGTCGTCCGGTGGGATCCACCGCCACGTTCCGGGACCACGGCTGTAGGTGTAGCCGTGGAACGTTTTCAGGTGGTGGTGCCAGGGGCAGAGCCTGGCCA
>JAICYE010000413.1 GCA_025934385.1 Acidimicrobiia bacterium
ACTACCCGGTCGGCGTCTACGTGCTGCCCAAGCACCTCGACGAGAAGGTCGCCCGCCTCCACCTCGACGCCCTCGGGGTGAAGCTCACGACGCTCAGCCCCGAGCAGTCCGCCTACCTGGGGATTCCCGTCGAGGGGCCCTACAAGTCAGACCACTATCGGTACTAGGCTCGGGGGAGGCGGGCGAAGCACCCGAGAGCCGCTGCGGACGAGCCGGCCGGGCAGGTTCCCGGTCGGCTTCCCGTCGCGGGCGATCTCGACGCCGGACACGAACGTGTGGCGGTAGCCGTCGGCCGCCTGCAGGAGGCGGCGGCCACCGGCCGGCAGATCGTGGTGGATCTCGGGGCGGCGGAGGCGGAGCCGGTCGAGGTCGATCACGTTGAGGTCGGCCTTCCAGCCCGGCGCCAGCACGCCCCGGTCATGGAGACCGAGCGTGCGGGCGGTGGCCCGGGTCTGCCGCTCCACCAGCCATTCGACCGGCAGCCGCCCCTCGGCCCGGTGCACGCCCCAGTGGGCCAGCAGGAACGTCGGGAAGCTGCCGTCGCAGATGGTGCCGACGTGGGCGCCGCCGTCGGACAGGCCGGGAACGGCGTTGGGGTGGAGGAGCATCCGGCGGGCCTCGTCGAGGTTCCCGTCGACGTAGTTGGCGAAGGTGAGATACAGCAGGCCCCGGCCATCGTCGGCCAGGAGGGCGTCAAGGGCCAGCTCCACCACCGGCACGCCGGTCGCCTCGGCCCGGGCGGCGAGGCTGGCCGACGGGTCGGGCTCGTAGTCGGGCGGGTCGCCGAGCGGGTACATCGACCCGAACCGGTCGATGAGGACGCCACCGAGCTTCGTGCGGTCGCGCTCGCCGGTGTGGGCGGCCAGGAGCCGGCGGCGGAACTCGGGGTGGCGCAGGGCGGCCACCTGCTCGGCCAGCGGGCGACCGGCGATCTCGCCGAACACCGGGTTGGTCATGAAGGGGTGGAGCGTGCAGGGCAGGCCGAGGAGCAGGCCGATGGCCCGGGGGGCGACCTGGGCGCTGACCTCGAGTCCCTCGCCGTTGGCTTCGGCGATGCGGTCGAGGATGGCGAGGTGGTCGGCGGGCCGCTCGGGGATCTGGGCCACCGAGATGGTCAGCGGCCGCCCCGACGTCCCGGTCATGTGCCGCAGCACCGCCCACTCGTCGTCGACGTCGAGGAAGTCGGAGACCACCTGGAGGACGCCCCGGCCGGTGGCCGCCACGCCGGCGGCGATGCCGGCCAGCTCCGGTGCCGAGGCGGTGAGGCTGGGCGTCTTCTCGCCGGTGCTGGAGCGGTGGTTGAGCGTGCGCGAGGTCGAGAAGCCGACGGCGCCGGCGGCGACGGCTCCCTTCGCCAGCTCGGCCATGGCGGCGATGTCGTCGTCGGTGGCCGGTTCCCCGGCCACGGCCCGGGCCCCCATGGCGTGGACCCGGAGGGCGCCGTGGGGGACGTAGGCGGCGCAGTCGATGTCGCGCCGGCGGCGCTCGAGGGCGTCGAGGTACTCACCGAACGTCGTCCAGTCCCAGGGCAGGCCCTCGTGGAGGGCCGTGCCGGGGATGTCCTCGACCCCTTCCATCAAGGCGACGAGCCGCTCCCGGTCGGACGGGCGGACGGGGGCGAACCCCACGCCGCAGTTGCCGAACACGACGGTGGTGACGCCCTGGGCGGAGGACGGGAACAGGTGCTCGTCCCACGTCGCCTGCCCGTCGTAATGGGTGTGGATGTCGACCCAGCCCGGGGCGACGAGGGCGCCGGCGGCGTCGATCTCCTCCCGGCCCCGGCCGGCCACGGCTCCCACTCCGCTCACCGTTGCGCCCCGCAGGGCGACGTCGGCCTCCCGCAGCGGGGCGCCGGTCCCGTCGGCCAGCAGCCCGTTCCTGATCACGAGGTCGTGCTCGGCGGCAGGGGCCATGCCCCCAACCTACGATGTCCCGTCCCCAGCGGTCGCAGCCAGGAGGTCGAACATGGCCATCGCCGTCTACGTCCACCCCGAGTCGATGAACGCCGCCCAGTACGACGACATCATCAAGCGCCTCGACGCCGCCGGCGCCGGCAAGCCGCCCGGCCGCCTCCACCACTCCTGCTTCGGCCCGTCGGAGCACCTGATGGTCTACGACGTCTGGGACTCCGAGGAGTCGTTCCAGAAGTTCGGCCAGGCGCTGATGCCGATCCTGGGCGAGATGGGGCTCGACGCCGGCCAGCCCGACGTCATGCCCATCCACAACGTCATCCAGTAGCCACCAGCTCGAACTCCAGGCCGGCGACGGTCACGACGGCGTAGGGCAGCACGGCGCCGTCGAGCGGGACGGTCACGGCGAGGCCGGCCGCCCGGCAGGCGGCGACGCGCTCGTCGAGGTCGTCGACGGCGAAGCTGACCGGCATCGTGCCCGGCCGCAGTCGGCCGCGCAGTTCGGCGGGGAGCGGGACGACGTCGATCGTGCCGGCCGAGCCGGGCCCGAGCATCGTGGCGATCGGCGCCGGGCCGCCGCCGACCCACGCCAGCGGGCCGGGGTCGCCGTCGGGCAGGCCCAGCACCGACCGCAGCCGGGCCGTGACGGCCTCGCTCTCGTCGGTGAAGCACCGGGCGTGCTGGATCGTGCCGAGGGGCATGGGTACCTACTTCGCCGACACGGTTTCCGGAACCTTGTCCATCCTGCTAGACGGAGGAGGTGACCGAACGGATCGAGGTCGGCGGCCTGACGTTCTCGGTGGTGGCGGACGGGCCATCGGACGGTACGCCGGTGGTGCTCCTGCACGGCTGGCCCGACGCCGCCCGGGTGTGGCGGCACCAGGTTCCGGCGTTGGCGGCCGCCGGGTTCCGGGTCATGGCCCCGGACCTCCGGGGCTTCGGCGACTCCGACCGGCCCGAAGGCACGGCCGCCTACCGGATGAAGACGCTGGGCAATGACGTGACGGGGATCCTCGACGCCTTCGGCGTCGGGCGGGCGGCGGTCGTCGGCCACGAC
>JAICYE010000330.1 GCA_025934385.1 Acidimicrobiia bacterium
ACCCGGTACGCCGGGCTCGACGCCAGCATGGGCCTGGCCCTGGCCAAGACCGGCGTCCTGTTCGCCTTCTTCTCACCGCTGCTCGGCTGGCTGGGGGTGGCCCTGACCGGCAGCGACACGTCCTCCAACGCGCTCTTCGGCGGTCTCCAGAAGATCACCGCCGGCCAGGTCGGCCTGAACCCCACCCTGGCCGCCGCCTCCAACAGCTCCGGCGGCGTGATGGGCAAGATGATCGACGCCCAGAGCATCGTCGTCGGCGGCGTCGCCACCGACCAGCAGGGCGAGGAGGGAGCGATCCTGCGCTACGTCTTCTTCCACAGCATCGGCCTGGCCTGCCTGGTCGGGGTGCTGGCGTTCCTGCAGGGCCACGTCTTCACCGGGATCATCCCCTGAGAACCAGCCGTCTCAGGCGAGCACCTTGCGCAGCGTCTCCCCCGTCGAGGCCAGCCGGTCGAGGTCGGCGACGTCGGGCAGGTTGACCACGAACCCGTCGACGCCGACGGCGGTGTAGCCGCCGAGCTGGTCGGCGGTGGCGGCGGCGTCCCGCACCGTCAGCAGCACGGTCTTCGTGATCTCGGCCGGGTCCCGGCCGACGTCGGCGCAGTGCCGCTCGAGGACGTCGAGCTTGTGCCGGACCTGGCGGGCATCGCCGAAGAGGTTGCAGGCATCGGCGTACTGGGCCACCAGCCGGAGCGTCCGCTTCTCGCCGCCGCCGCCCACGAGGACGGGGATGCGGCCCCGGATCGGCTTCGGGTTGTTGAGGACGTCGCTCACCCGGTAGTGACGGCCCTCGAAGCTCGGCGCCGCTTCGGTGAACATCGCCCGGCAGATCTGCAGCGCTTCCTCGAGCCGGTCGAGGCGCTGGCCGGCGCTCGGGAAGTCGTAGCCGTAGCCGGCGTGCTCGTCGTCGTTCCAGGCGGCACCGAGGCCGAGGATGGCCCGGCCGCCCGAGATCACGTCGAGGGTGGTGACGATCTTGGCCAGCAGGGCGGGATTGCGGTAGGTGACGCCGGTGACCATCGTGCCGAGCGAAGCCTGCTGCGTGCGGGCGGCGAGGGCGCCGAGCAGCGTGTAGGCCTCGAGCATCGGGTCTTCCTTCGGGCCGACCATCCCGATCTGGTACAGGTGGTCCATGACCCAGACGCTGTCGAAGCCGGCGCCCTCGGCGGTGGTGGCGATGGCGGCGACCGTCTCGAACAGCCGGTTGTCGGGCACGCCCGGGAACGTGAAGCTGGGGATCTGCAGCCCGAGGCGGGTGACCGCCCCGCCGGCGGCGGCGCTCACGACAGCCCGATCAGGTCCACGACGAACACCAGCGTCTCGTTGGGCTTGATGACGCCGCCGGCGCCCCGGCTGCCGTAGCCGAGCCCGGGCGGGATGACGATGCGGCGGCGTCCTCCGATCTTCATCCCGGCGACACCCTGGTCCCACCCGCCGATCACCTGCCCGGCACCGAGCTTGAACGAGAACGTCTCGCCCCGGTCCCAGGAGGCGTCGAACTGCTGGCGGGTGCTCCAGGCGTTGCCGGCGTAGTGGACCTCCACGGTGTGGCCCGGCTTGGCCTCGTCACCGCTGCCGACCTCGATGTCCTCGACAACCAGTTCCGCCGGGGGCGTCTCGCCGGCCGGCACGTAGACATGCGGCTTTTCGCTCATGTGCCCGACCCTACCCGTCCTCGCTAAGTTGTCTGGAGCAACGGACCATGAGAAAGGACCGACATGGCCCAGCGGGGCATTTTGGCCTACGGCGCCTACCTGCCGTTCCACCGGCTCGACCGGAAGTCGATCGCCGCCAGCCTCGGTTCGGGCGGCGGCAAGGGCACCCGGACGGTGGCGTCCTACGACGAGGACACGACGTCGCTCGGCGTCGAGGCCGCCCGGCGGGCGCTGCGGGCGCTGCCGGCGGGGGCGCCGACCCCCACCGCGCTGTACTTCGCCACCGGCGACCCGGCCTACCTGGAGAAGTCCAACGCCGCCACGGTCCACGCCGCCCTGGGGCTCGACCCCTCCGTGGTGGCCTACGACTTCGGCGGCGGGGTGCGGTCCGGCGTGGGCGCCCTGCGGGCGGCCCTGGAGCGGGCCGAGCCGACGCTGGTGGTGCTGTCGGATCTGCGGACGGGCCTGCCCGGCGGCGTCGACGAGGCGGCCAACGGCGACGGGGCGGTGGCCTTCGTCACCGCCGGCGCCGGCCTGCCCGGGGGCGAGGGGGTGTCCCCCAGACTGATCGTGGCCGAGCTGGTGGCAGCGGCCGGTGCGACGACCGAGCTGCTCGACCGCTGGCGGCTGCCGGGCGAGCCGACGGCCCGCCAGTGGGAGGAGCGCTTCGCCGAGGCGATCCTGGTGGAGCCGGCCCAGGCGGCCCTGACCGATGCGATGAAGCAGGCCGGGATCCAGCCCGGCGACATCAAGGCGGCGGCCGTGTCGGGGACGTCGCCCCGGGCGGCCAGGAAGGTGGCCGGCGCCCTGGCCGGGGCGGGGGCCACGTTGGTCGACGACCTCTCCACTACCGTCGGGTTCACCGGCGCGGCCCACGCCGGCCTGCTGCTGGCCTCGGCGCTCGACACGGCTTCGGCCGGCGACACCGTCCTCTCACTCTCGCTGGCCGACGGCGCCGACGCCCTCGTCTTCCGGGCCACCGACGCCCTGGCCTCCGCCCGTCCGCAGCCGTCGGTGGCCGAGCAGATCGCCGGCGGCGGGCCGGCGCTCCCCTACCCCACGTTCCTCACCTGGCGGGGGCAGCTGCGCCGGGAGCCGCCCCGCCGGCCCGACCCCGTCCGGCCGACGGCCCCGGCGGCGCATCGGGGTGAGGCCTGGAAGTACGCCTTCTCGGCTTCGCGCTGCCAGGCCTGCGGCCGGCGCCACCTGCCGCCCCAGCGGGTGTGCCTGGAGTGCCACGCCGTCGACCAGATGGAGCTGGAGCGCCTGGCCGACGTCCCGGCGACGATCGCCACCTACACCCTCGACCGCCTCGCCTCCTCGCTGCACCCGCCGGTGGTGGTGGCGGTGGTCGACTTCGACGGCGGCGGCCGGTTCCAGTGCGAGCTGACCGACGTCGACCCGTCCACCGTGGCCATCGGCCAGCGGGTGGAGATGACCTTCCGGCGACTGTTCACCGCCGAAGGCGTCCACAACTACTTCTGGAAGGCCAAGCCCATCGCCACGACCTCGCCCACTACCGATATGGAGGTGCAGAACTGATGGCCAGCAACGGGATCCGGGACAAGGTCGCCATCGTCGGGATGGGCTGCACCCCCTTCGGGGAGCGCTGGGACAAGAGCGTCGACGACCTCCTCGTGGACGCCGTGAAGGAGGCGTCGACCACGTCGGGGATCCCGCTGGCCGACGTCGACGCCTTCTGGCTGGGGACGCTGGCGTCGGGCCTGTCGGGCTTGACGTTGTCGCGGCCGCTCAAGCTCGACTACAAGCCGGTCACCCGGGTGGAGAACTTCTGCGCCACCGGCAGCGAGTCGTTCCGCAACGCCTGCTATGCAGTCGCATCAGGTGCGTATGACATGGTCATGGCCACCGGCGTGGAGAAGCTCAAGGATTCCGGCTACTCCGGCCTCGTCGTGAGCATGGACGGCGGCGACGGCACCACCGCGGCCATGACCGCCCCGGCCATGTTCTCCCTGCTGGCCCCGGCCTACGCCAAGAAGTACGGCGTCGACGACGCCGAGCTCAAAGACGTCATGGCCCGCATCGCCTGGAAGAACCACTACAACGGCGCCCGCAACCC
>JAICYE010000315.1 GCA_025934385.1 Acidimicrobiia bacterium
GGCGCCGACGCCGGCGCAGACCAGCGTCAGGGCGGGGGCGATCATCGGGCCGGCGGCGGCCACGCCGAGGGCGCCGAGGGCGGCCAGCGTAGGTTGGTTGATCTTCGTCAGCACCCAGGGCAGGGCCCAGGCGAAGGCGGCCCAGCCGATACCGGCCCGGACCGCCCAGCGGCCGGCCCGGGCCAGCACCCGGGGGCGGTCGCCGGCGGCCAGCAGGCCGAGGGCCAGGAGGGTGGCGGCCAGGAGCCCGGCCAGCCCGGACAGTTCCCGGGTCCGGTCGGGAAGCCAGCCCAGCTTCGGCAGGTGCTGGGTCGGCAGGTCGACCGACAGCGGCGGCGCCTCGGGCAGGGCGGCGGCCAGGTCGGGTCGGGCGGCCAGCAGGGCATTGCGTCCGGCGGCGGCGATGGGGGCGAGGTCGACGCTGACCGGCCGGTCGTCGTTGCCCACGAGACGCTGGTGGGCGTCGACGAGGCTCGTCCGTAGCGCGTCGAGGGCCCGGGGGTCGTCGAGGGCCTTGTGGGCGACGGCGTCCATCTCCTGCGCCGAAACCGGGCTGTCGGCCGGCAGCGCCTGGCTGAGGGCGTTGCCGAGACCCTCGGCCACGGCGTCGCGGATGGCGGGCTGCTTGATGAGGACGTCGGCGATGCGGGCCGATCCACCCGGGTCGAGGATGGTGGCCCGGGCGGCGTACGACCACCAGGCCAGGCTGGCGGCCAGCAGGCCCAGGGTGACGAGCACGGAAGCGACGGCGCGGCGCATCTAGGCCGCTTATCGGCCGCTCGCCGCTGCGACATGAGTGCCAGCCGGTTACGTGGTGGCGGGCACGCCCTCCCGGCGCAGCCGGGCGTAGACCATGACCGATCCGATCGGGCCGAGGACGATGGCCGCCACGGCGTACTTCCACGTCCACCGCAGATCGGCCCGGATGCCGAGCACCATGGCGGCGAAGGCCGTGAACACCATGCCGTGCAGCGATCCCATCAGCAGCGTCCCCGGCCGGTTCCCCGTCACCCAGAAGTAGAACAGGATGCAGTAGGTGACGGTCTCGGTCAGGGCCACCACCCGCAGCGGCGGGATCTTCCGTTCCAGCTCCGTGGTGGTGGAATCGGCGAACTCGGGCACGGCGACCAGACTAGGCCCCGACCTCGGAGGAGGCGCAGATGAGTGTGCTCAACGATGCCGCCAGAGAAGCGCTGGCCGCCGGGCACCTGGCCCACCTGGTGACGCTCAATCCCGACGGCAGCCCGCAGCTCAGCGTCGTCTGGGTCGGGCTCGACGGCGACGACATCGTCCTCGCCCACCTGGGCTCGGGCCAGAAGATCAAGAACCTCCGGCGGGATCCCCGGGTGGCGCTGTCGATGGCCACCGGCGGCCGCAACGACGCCGGCCTCGACCACTACCTGATCATCCACGGAACGGCCCGGATCGCCGAGGGCGGCGGCCCCGAGTTGCTCCAGCGCCTGGCCCACGTGTACCTCGGGCCCGACGTCACGTTCCCGGCGTGGGACGACCCCCCGCCCGGCGTCATCGTGCACATTCGCCCCGAACGGGTCGGCGGCGTCGGGCCCTGGGCCGGCTGACCGACCCGGCCGGCGCCGGCCCCGCCGGTACCGTGATCCTGTGCACCGTGCTCCCCGCCTGAGCGGGATCGTCCTCTCCGCCGTCCTCCTGGCCGGCGCCGCCTGCTCCTCGGGCCCGGGTCACCCCACGGCGGCCGCCGGCGGCCAGGCGGCCGCCACCACCACGGCGACGGCGGACCCGACGACCGGGCCGTCCACCACGACCGCGCCATCCAGCACGACCACGGTGCCACCGGCCACCACGACCGCCCGGCCGGCGCCGGCCCCGCCGGTCACGTCACCGGGCGGCCTCCGCTGGACGGCCTGCGGCAGCCTCCAGTGCGCCAGTCTCCCGGTGCCGGTCGACTACGCCAACCCCGCCGGCCCCACGCTCACGCTGACCCTGGCCCGCAAGCCGGCCCGCACCCCGGCGGCCCGCATCGGTTCGCTGCTCATCAACCCCGGTGGCCCGGGCGACTCCGGCGTCGACGACCTCCCCGGCGAGCTCCGCTCGCTGACGGCCACGCTGCAGAACCGCTTCGACATCGTGTCCTGGGACCCCCGCGGCATCGAGCGCAGCGCCCCGGTCCACTGCTCGAATCCCAAGGGGCCGGGCGCCGGCACCGCCGGCGGCGACAGCGGCAGCGCGGCGCCCCTGGATCCTGCTCCGACCACCGACGCGGCGCGCCGGGCCCTGGCCGACGCCTACAAGGCCGCCGGCCAGGCCTGCCTCCAGTGGAGCGGCGATCTGCTCCGCCACGTCGGCACCGACGCCACCGTCGAGGACCTCGAACGCATCCGCATCGCCCTCGGCGAGGACAAGCTCACGTTCATCGGCCACTCCGCCGGCACGCTGCTCGGCGCCGTCTACGCCGACCGCTACCCGCAGCACGTGCGGGCCTTCGTCCTCGACGGGCCGATCGACCCGAGCCTCACGCTCGACCAGATGACGCTGGCCCAGGCGGTCGGCTTCGAGTCGGCGCTGCGGTCGTTCTTCGCCTGGTGCGACGGCACCGCCACCTGCCGCTGGCGGCCGCCCGACCCCGACCGCACCGCCGCCTTCACCGACCTGATGGACCGGATCCGCCAGAAGCCGCTCACCGCTTCGGGCAACCGCACGGTCGGCGTCGACACGTTCGTGAGCGGCGTGATGAGCCGGCTCACGGCCCGGGGCAACTGGCCGTCGCTGGGCGACGCCCTGGCCTCGGCCGAGCGGGGCGACGGCTCGCCGCTGGCCACGCTGGCCAGCAACTACCAGAACGCCGGCGCCAGCAACGCCGCCGACGCCCGCCAGTCGATCCTCTGCCTCGACCACCCCGCCCCCCGCGACCCCGATGCCTACCCCGGGCTGGCCGAGGCGTCGAAGGCCGAGGCCCCGGTGTTCGGGCCGGTGTTCACCTGGGCGGCGCTGTCCTGCGGCCTGTGGCCGGTGCCGTCGACGCTCACGCCGAAGGCGGTCCGGGCGGCCGGCTCGCCGCCGATCCTCGTGGTCGGCACGACCGGCGACCCGGCGACGCCGGAGGTCTGGGCCCGGTCACTGGCCGGCCAGTTCGAGCACGGCGTCCTCGTCCTGCGCCAGGGCGCTGAGCACGTCGCCTACTACTACTCGGCCTGCGTCCGGGCCATCGTCGACCGCTACGTGGTCGACGGTGTGACGCCGGCGTCCGGCACCACCTGCGCCAGCTGAGCTCGACGGCGATCGGTTCGCCGAAGCCGGGTTCGGGTAGCTTGCCCACATGGCCGGCAACAGCGCGTCTTTTCACGAGTCGGAGGAACGGCTCCGGCCCCAGACGATGGACCACCACCGGGCGATCGCCTCGCTCATGGAGGAGCTCGAAGCGGTCGACTGGTACGACCAGCGCATCGACGCCACGGACGATCCCGAGCTGCGGGCGATCCTCGTCCACAACCGCGACGAGGAGAAGGAGCACGCCGCCATGGTGCTGGAGTGGCTCCGCCGCCGCGACCCCGAGATCGACCGCTTCCTGCGCCAGTACCTGTTCACCGAAGGGTCGATCGTGGCCCTGGAAGCGGAAACGGAGGGCGACGCCGGTGACGGCGCCGCCGCCGCCGGGAACGGCGCCACCAGTCTCGGCATCGGCAGCCTGCGCAAGAGGAGCTAGAGACCATGAGCCATCTGCACCGGGAACTCGCTCCCATCTCCGACACCGCCTGGGCGGAGATCGAGAAGGAGGCCCGCCGCACGCTGCGGACCTTCCTCGCCGCCCGCCAGGTCGTCGACTTCTCCGGGCCCCACGGCTGGGACTACTCGGCCGACAGCCTCGGCCGCCTCGAACGCGTCCCCGGCCC
>JAICYE010000309.1 GCA_025934385.1 Acidimicrobiia bacterium
CACCAGACGCCACCCCAAACCTGTTGAGGCCCGCCGCAAGGCGGGCCTCAACGCGTCTGCGTTCGTCAACCCGATTGACGCAGCGCCTGACCTCACGACGGATCTATAGGCGAAGGCGGTCGGAGGCGGCTCCGCCGCCCCGACCACCGCCGCCTATAATCCAGGTTATGTAAAGTTCGTGGATTCCCGCACCAGGGCGTCGAAGATCGCCTGCTGCGTGGGATCGGCGGCGGCGGTGGCTTCGGCGTGCCACTGCAGGCCGAGCACCCAGCCCTCCTCCAGTTCGACGCCTTCCAGCAGCCCGTCCTCGGCCCAGGCCACCGGCACGAGCCCGTCGCCGAGGGCGTCGAGCGCCTGGTGGTGATGGGAGAACGTACGGGCCCGCTCGACGCCCATGGCCTTCATCGTGCGGGACCCGGGCTGGGCCCGCACCTCGTGCATGACGCCGTCGCTGCCGTCGTCGTTGCGGTGGGCGACGAGATCCTCCCGGTCGCTGATGTGCTGGTGCAGCGTCCCGCCGAGGGCGACGTTGAGGACCTGGGCGCCCCGGCAGATGCACAGCGTCGGCAGGCCCCGGGCGATGGCCGCCCGGACCAGCGGGATCTCGAACTCGTCGCGCACCGGGTTCACGTGGCCCACCTCGGGCCGGGTCTCCTGGCCGTAGAGGCCCGGATCGAGATCGCCGCCGCCGACCAGCAGGACCCCGTCGAACCGCCCGAGGCGGACGCCGGCCTCGGCCTCGTCGAGCCGGACGGGCGGGACGATGACCGGGTCTCCCCCGGCCCGTTGCAGCGCTTCGAGGTAGGCGGTCGTGCAGGCCACCGCTCCCTGGCGCCAGCCGAGCACGCCGCCGGCCACGATCGGGACGCCGGTGACGGCGATGAGCGGACGCATCACCCGAGGGTAGCGGCGATGGCCAGCGCCTCCTGCATGGCCCGGTCGAGCTCCGGAGCCGGCGAGGCCGGATCGACCGAACGGAGCACCTCGTTCACGAAGGAGCCGTCGACGGTGACGCCGAGCCGCTCGGCGAACTGGTCCTTGACCGAGACCTTCCGCCGCCGGGCGGCCTCGGCCAGGCGGGCCCACCCGGGGAACGCCCTGCCCCCCGCGGCCCGCACCGCGGCGGCGACGGCGGCCTCCGGCAGGGCGCAGACGATGTCGGCCAGGCCGTGCGACACGACGTGCAGCCGTGACGCGCCCCGCAGCGAGAGCAGGAGCAGGAACACCTTCTGCTCCTCGATGGTCGGGATGTCGGGCAGGCGGCCCTTGCGGAGCAGCTCCTCCCGGGCGTTGTCGCACAGCAGCACGAGGGGGACGTCGAGGCGGGCCAGGAACTCCAGCTCCAGCAACGACAGGGCTTCGTGGAGGCCGTGGAGCGGCAGCAGCAGCATGCGCCGTTCCCGCAACCGCTGGTCGTAGTACCGGCGCAGGACGGCGACGTCCTGCAGCCCCTCCACGACCAGGACGCCCTTGCTGCGCAACAGGATCTGGCCCCGGGAGAGCCCGAGGTCGCCGGCGTGGGACTCCAGTGCCCCGAGGAGGTCGCCGCCGACGGTTTCGGCCCGGGTGTACTCCCCCGGCGCCCTCGACACGTAGACGAGCTGCGCCGATTCGGCCGGCAGGTCGAGGAACTCGACCTCGTGGGTGGCCACGACGACGCCGATCCCGTCCTCCCGGGTGCGGTCGACGAGCCACTGCGCCACCGACTTCACCGCTCCCGGGTGGAGGTGCGCCTCGGGTTCGTCGATGAGGAGGACGCCGGGGAACGGCGCCGCCCCCGCCCCGGGCGACCGGCCCGTCCGCAGCCGCCGGGCCGCCGCCCGCACGGCGATGGCCACCCACCGGGCGACGCCCCGGCCGAGGATGTCGATGCCGCACTCCCCGCCCTCGTGCTCCCGGAGCAGGACGTCGACGACGTCGCCGCCCACTGCGTCGTTGTCGGCCGGGTCGTGGCGCGGTTCGAGGACGATCTCGCCCCGGCCGGCCACGAACGACGGCAGCAGCCGGTTGGCCTCGGCGGTCAGCGCCTCGACGGCCACGCAGGCCAGGGCGGCGCGGAGGTCCTCGTGGAGCCCGGCGGTGTCGGCGTTGACGACCCACACGTCGCTGAAGGCCCGGCCGACGTCGGCGGCCACGAACTGCCCCAGCCCCTCCCGGGGCGAGAGCGGATAGCTGGCCCGCATCGACACCGGCCGGGGCGAGTCGAGCGCCGCCCGCACGGCGTGGGCCGCGTCCCACAGCGGGTCGTCCCAGCGCCCCCCTCCCCCGGCCTCGTCGATCGCCACGGCGGCGAGCCGGGCCTCCTCGGGCAGGCGGGCCGGGATCACCATCGGCAACCCCAGCGGCAGGTCGACGAGGCACTGGGCCAGCAGCGCCCGGGCCAGCGTGCGCCGGTCCTCGAGCCGGCCGGTGGTCCCCCCGGCGGCCAGGGCCTGGGCCCACAGCCCCATGGCGGTGTTCAGCGCGCCCGTCGAGGGACAGGGCCGGGGAAAGCCCTGGCGCAGCTCGTCGATCTGCCGGCGTACCGTTTCCGGCACGGCGGCCCAGCCCGCCTCGTCGAGCAGGACGCCCTCCACGGCCGGATTGGTGAACAGGGTCCAGAGGATCTGCCCGTCGGGCTGGTCGGCTTCGCGCCACCGGTCGAGCTCCAGCACGAGGAGCCCGGGATAGCGCCCGTCCTCCGACCCGCCCCGGCGGTCGACCCGGATCGCCTCCCGCAGCCCCTCGGGCCGGGCGACGGCGTCGAGCAGGCGGGCCACCGCTTCGAGGATGTTGGTCTTGCCGCTGCCGTTGGCGCCGAACAGCACGGTCAGGCCCATGAGGTCGAGTGGTTGCTCGAGCGTGAAGACCGCCACCGAGCGCCAGTTGCCGAGCCGGGCCGGGTGCAGCCTCATGCCGTGCTCATGCGGCCCTCGCCGGCGCCGATCCCGACAATGGCCGTGTCAGCCCGACCAGGTCAGCCGCAGTTGCCGGGCCGCGCCGGCCTCGTCGATCCGGCCGACCGGAGTCGTCCGGGGCGCGGCTGCCGCCGCCGCTCCCCCGTCGGCCTCCGCCTCCGCCGCCACCGCCAGCAGCGCCTGGGCCAGCGCCTCCACCGTCTGCGGCGACTCCGTCTCGGTCGGCTCGACCATCAGCGCCTCGTCGACGATCAGCGGGAAGTACATCGTCGGCGGATGGAACCCCTCCTCGATGAGCCGCTTGGCCAGGTCGAGGGCCCGGGCCCCGGACGCTTTCTTGATCGCCGCCGACGAGGCGACGAACTCGTGCATGCACGGCCCGTCGTAGGGGAAGTCGTAGACGCCCCGGAGCCGCTCCTTCAGGTAGCGGGCGTTGAGGACGGCGCAGCGGGCGATCTCCGAGAGCCCGTCGCCGCCGTGGACCAGGATGTAGGCGTAGGCCCGGGCCAGGACGAGGGCGTTGCCGTGCCAGCCGTGGATCCGCCCGATCGACCGCTCGGGCATCTCCCAGCGGTATCGGCCCTCCTCGCCGGGCACGGGCCGGGGCAGCGGCCCCGGCAGGAACGGCGCCAGCCGCGGCGCCACCGCCACCGGGCCGGCCCCCGGCCCCCCGCCGCCGTGGGGGGTGGCGAACGTCTTGTGCAGGTTGAGGTGGACGATGTCGAAGCCCATGTCGCCGGGCCGGACGACGCCGAGGATGGCGTTGAGGTTGGCGCCGTCGTAGTACAGCAGCCCGTCGGCGGCGTGGACCTCGGCGGCGATGGCCTCGATGTCGGCTTCGAACAGGCCGAGCGTGTTGGGGTTGGTCAGCATCAGGCCGGCGACGTCGTCGCTCACCAGCCGGCGCAGGGCCTCGAGGTCGACGAGGCCCCGGCCGTCTGACGGCACCTCGACCGCCTCGTAGCCGGCCATCGTCACCGACGCCGGGTTCGTGCCGTGGGCCGAG
>JAICYE010000125.1 GCA_025934385.1 Acidimicrobiia bacterium
CCTGGCCCACTGCCGGGGTTCGAACCAGTGGGCGATTTTCCCGATGTCGGGCATTGTCGCTTGGCGTCGTGCCGCCGGGGCCCGCCAGCGTCCGGCGAGCTCGGCGGCCAGCCCCCGGATGCGGTCGGGGTCGACGGCGGTCACCTTGGCCCGGGCGATGTAGCGGGCCAGCGGGTCGACGTCGACCCCGACGGTGGTGCCGCCCCGCAGCACTCCCTCGACCAGCGTCGTGCCCGAGCCCATGAACGGGTCGACGACGACGCGGCCGCCCGGCCGGCCGAAGGCGTCGAGCGCCCAGCCCGGCACCTGCGGGACGAACTTGGCGGCGAAGCGGTGCAGGCCGTGGGTGTAGGCGGTCGTCGGTGTCGACAGGCTGAGGGCGAACAGCTGGCCGGGCTCGATGTCGTCGAGCGGCGGAAAGGCCTCGACCTCGGTGAAGGAGACCGTGTCGACGCTGTCGGGCCGCAGGATCCCGCCCGCCCTCACGACAGGACCACCACGCTCTCCCGCATCCGTGCTTCCCGGCCCCGGAGCTCGTTGCGCTGCTGGGGAGCCACGGTCAGGTGCCGGACGGGCACCACGGTCGCCCCCCCGAACCCGGCGTCGAGGCCGAGACGGGCGACCAGCGCGTCGGTGGGGATGATGACTCCACCGTAGGCCGAGTTCCCGACGACCACGCAGCATCGCCCGCCGGGAGCGAGGACCCGGCGGCAGTGGCGCAGGACGGCGGCCATGTCGCTGAAGTAGCCGCGGACGAGGGCCGGGACCCGCATCCGCACGGCGGAGGAGCGGGGGTCCATCAGCGCCACCAGCGCCTCGACCTCGGGCAGGTCGACGACGTCGCGGTCGAGCGCGGCCCCGAGATGCGAGCGCAGCGACCGCTTCCGGACCGCCAGGAGGTCGGCGTAGCTGTCGACGAACCCGCCGAACCACAGCTCCACCTTCTGGGACTCGAAGTAGTCGAAGCGGTTGAGGTAGGGCGGTGAGAAGACGACCGAGTCGAACTCGGCGGTCGCCTGCGACGGTAGGGCCTCGAGGGCATCGCTTTCCATCACCCGCTGGTCGTGCCACCGGCCCGTCCGCCAGGCCGGCACGTCGGCCAGCATCCCGGCCAGTTGCTTCCGGAAGGCGGCCCACACGAACGCCGCCTGGTCGGGCCCGAAGCGGGCCAGCTGCCACTGGCCGTCGGGCCGGGCGACGTAGCGCCCTGGCCGGCGCTGCCGGTTGCGGTACTTGATGCCGTTGCCCTCCTTGAAGTAGCTGCCCACCGGCTGGAGGATGGCCAGCCAGGCCAGCCGGAGGAAGTCCCGCTGCGGCGGGATGGCGGACCGCTGCTCGATCAGCGTCCGCAGCCGGAGGACGGCGTCGAGGATGCGGGGCTCGAACACCTTGCCGGCGATCCTCAAGGTCGGGGTGGGCCACGGATCCACGCCGACCACCTCGGCCTCGAAGCCATCGAGGAACCGCTGCAGGGCGGCGACGTCGGCCGCCCCGAGGGGCGAGAGCTTGACCCGGGCGACGAAGACGGCCAAGGGGTTGACGTCGATGCCCACCGCCGTCCGGCCCTGCTCCGCCGCCCCCACCAGGATCGACCCCGACCCGCAGAACGGGTCGAGGATGCGCCGGCCGAGACCGAGCTCGCCGATCAGCGCCGGCGAGAACCCTTCCCGGTAGCGGAACCAGCGGTGGACCGGCCGGCCTGCCCCGCCGTCCCAGTGGACGAGCCGGGCGAGGTCGGGGCGGGCGGGGGCGAGGAGCCCACCGTCGACGTGGTCGAGGATGTCGGTCACCGCCCGAAACGCTACGGGACGCCGGGGCGGCGACCGCGGCTCTCAGGATCCTCTCGCCGGGCATGCGTTAGGGTCGGCTGTCACATCTCTGGCTTCGAGGCCGACTGGGGAGGGCGAGATGAACCGGTGGCGCTATTCATTCGTGGGCGGGGCGGTGGTCGCCGGAGCCGGGGTGGCGGCGTTGCTGCTCGGCCTGCCCGGGGTCGGGGCCGAGGGCGGGCCGCCCGGGGTGGTGGCCGTCCACGCCGTCGACTACGCGTACCAGGGCGTACCGCAGACGCTGCCGGCCGGCGAGGTCCGCTTCTCGTTCACCAATGACAGCAAGAACGAAGCCCACCAGATGGAGCTGTTCCGGATCAACGACGGGGTGAACGAGTCGTTCGACCAGATCCTGGCCGAGGACGAGGCCCAGCAGAAGAAGGAAGAGCAGCAGGACCAGCAGAACGGGCAAGGCGGCCAGCCCGGCGGTCAGAGTGGCCAGCAGGCGCAGCAGGCCGGCCAGCCGCAGGCCCAGCCGGGCGGCGGCCAGGGCGCCCAGAACCCGCCGGCCAACCAGAACCCGCCGCCGCCCAAGATGACGTTCTTCGCCGACACCGGCGCCGCCCCCGGCGACGGCGCCAAGCTGGACCTCATCGGCAAGCTGCCCCCGGGCCGCTACGGCATGGTCTGCTTCCTGCCCGTCAACGGCGACGAGGCCAACGGCCCCCACTGGAAGAAGGGCATGAAGGCCGAGTTCACCGTGAAGTAGGCCACGGCCGGGGCCCATCGGCCGATCCGCGTCCCCGGTGCTGCCCCAAACCGGCGTTCCTCACCGCGCCATGCCCCAGGTCAGGAACGCAATGTCGACGGCCGTACCGCACGGTTGGCCAGCACCGGGTTCCAGCGCCGGTCGACGACGAGCGCCGGATTGGGCTCGTGACCGGCGAGGAGCTGCTGCAGCCCCTGCCGCACGGCGGCCATGTCGATGCTCGCCCCCGACGGGAGCGCCGTGCTCAGCGGACTCGACGTCGCCGAACTCGCCGACGACGGCACGGTCCGGCGGGTCGTGGGGTTCTTCGGGCCGCTGGCCGACGCCTGACCGGGCGGGCCGCGGGCCCCGGCGAACGTTCCGGCGCCGCCGGGGCCCGGTCGACTCCCGGCCCTCCGCTGCCCGCCACCGGAATACCGGAATAGCGGGGTGTTGGACGGGGTGGAAAGCTGCCGACGGAGGGCGAGATCCATGGCTGACGATTCCGGCCCGTTCCACGAGGGCGAGCTCGCAGTGCAGCGGGCCACGGGCGAGCGGGCGACCGGCGCCGCCAACGGGCGGATCATCGCCGACCGCATGGTTCCCGCCGCCGTCGGGTTCATCGCCCGCCAGTCGCTGGCGGTCGTGGCCAGTGTCGACGGCGACGGCCGGCCCTGGTGCTCGGCGCTGGTCGGCCCTGCGGGGAGCTTCACCGCTCCCGACCTCGGCCGGGCGGCGTTGGATCGGGCCGCCGGCCGGCCCGACGATCCGTTGTGGAGCAACGTCCGCCAGGATCCCCGGGCCGGCGTCCTCTTCCTCGAGGTCGGGTCCCGGAAGCGGTACCGGGTCAACGGCCGGGTGGCCGACCCCGACGGCGATCCGCTCGTCGTCGAGGTGGACGAGGCCTTCGGGAACTGCCCCCGCTACGTCACCCGCCGGCGCATAGTGATCTCGCCGCCCGACGGCAACGGCAGGGCCAGCGGAGAGACCGACGCCGCCGGCGGGTTCGAGACCGGCGGCGGGGATTCGGCCGGCGCGATCGCCGTCGGAGTCCGCCTCGGCGACGGCGAGCGGCGCACCATCGCTGCCGCCGACACGATGTTCGTCGCCTCGGCCAACCCCCGCAGGCTCCTCGACGCCTCCCACCGCGGCGGGCGGCCGGGCTTCGTCGAGGTCCGGGGCGACGAGCTGTGGGTCCCCGACTATCCCGGCAACGGCATGTTCATGACGCTCGGCAACCTGCGGCTGCATCCGCCGGCCGGGCTGCTGTTCGTGGATTTCGCCGCTTCGGAGACCCTGCAGCTGACCGGCACCACCGTCCTCGACCTCGCCGTCGGCGACGCCGGTCACCGGACCGGCGGCAGCGGCCGGGCGTGGACGTTCACGCCCACTGCCTGGCGCCGCGCCCCGCTCCCCCGCCGGGTGCGGGCCGACCTCGTCGAGCTCTCTCCCCACAACCCCTGAGCGCGGCCGGGCGTCGTCCGCCGCCCCGACCCGCCAAGCCCACCGGGTGGCGCGACTGGTCGCGGTGCCGGGGGTGTTCACGGCCGTGGATGCCGGGCGGGCGCAACCGGTCGCGCCACCCCGTCGGCCGTCAGCCCGCAGTGGCCCGTCCGTCGCCGGCGGTCGCGCCACCCCGTCGGCCGTCAGCCGGCAGTGGCCCGTCCGTCGCCGCCAGCGGTGAGCGGCTGCCGCAGGCGGGCGTGGACCGCCTCCCGGTCGGCGGGGTCGAGTACCTGGTCCAGGAACAGCGCCCGCATGGCGGTGGTGAGGGCCGCCGCCTCCCGGGACGGGTCACGGGGACGGGCCACCCGGTGCAGGGCGAAGCCGTCGATCAGGGCCAGGAAGGCCTCGGCCGCCGCCGCGGGCTCGCGGGCGCCGAGGGCGGCCAGCACGGCGGCCGCCAGCCGCTCGAAGGCGGCCAGCGCCTCGGCCACCGCCGGCTGGAGCGCCGGGTTGCGACCCGCCTCGAGGTACATCTGGTACTGGGCCACGAGGATCGGCGTCGGGGCGGAGGCGAGGACTTCGGCCAGCCGCTCGGCGATGTCCTGGGCGGAGGCGCCGGTGGCGGCCAGGGCGATGGCCGCCAGACCCTCGAGCTCCGCCACCCGCTCGGCCACGTGGAGCTTGAGCGCCTCCTCGATCAGCTGGTGGACCGACCGGAAGTAGTACGTCGTCGAGGCCAGCGGCAGCCCGGCCCGCTCGGCCACCGCCCGGTGCGTCACCGACTTGGCGCCGCTGTCCCCCAGCAGCTCGATCGTGGCCCGCAGCAGGGCGTCGCGCCGGCGACGGCTGCGATCCTGGCGTGGCGACTGTGCGTTCCCCATTGACACTCCCTGCTAAGAACTTGTACAAATGTACCAGTTTCTTCGGACGGGGGTGCAAGCATGCGCGTACGACTGGGGATCCGGGATGTCGCCGCTACCGGCTTGGCTGCTCTCCTGCTGGCCGCCGGAGTGACCGTGGGGAGCGGCGCTGCGGGCGCCGGCCCGTCCGCCACGCCTGGCCCGACGGTCACCGCCGCCCCGTCGTGGCCGGGATCCGACACCTCGCTGCCCGAGCCCCATGACGACCCGTTCTACCGGCCGCCGGCCGGCTGGGAATCGACCGCCCCCGGCACGGTGCTGGCCACCCGGCCGGTCACCGTCAACGGCCTCGGCCTCCGCGTGCCGGCCGACGCCCGGCAGTTCCTCGCCCGGTCCACCGACGCCAAGGACGCCCCGACCACGGTCGTCAGCACCTTGATGGTGCCGAAGGCGCCCTACGCCGCCGGCGCCCGGCCGCTGGTGTCCTACCAGCCGGCCACCGACAGCCTCGGTGACCAGTGCAACCCGTCCTACAAGCTGCGGGCCGGCACCGAGGTCGAGCTGCCGCTGATGATGCAGGCCCTGGAGCAGGGTTGGGCTGTCGTCGTCACCGACTACGAAGGGCCGCAGAGTGCCTTCGCCGCCGGCCGCATGGCGGGCCACGGCGTCCTCGACGGCATCCGGGGCGCCGAGGCCCTGCCCGGCACGGGCCTGACCGGCGTGAAGACGCCGGTGGGGATGTGGGGCTACTCCGGCGGCGGGCTGGCCACGAGCTGGGCCGCCGAGCTGCAGCCCCGCTACGCCCCCGAGCTGGCCGTCGCCGGCGTGGCCTCTGGCGGCACCCCGGCCGACATGGGGGCCGCCGCCCGCCGGATCGATGGCAGCATCGCCTCCGGCCTGGTGCTGCTGGCCTCGACCGGCCTCACCCGGGCCTACCCGGAGATGCTGTCGCTGCTCAACGACAAGGGCCGGGCCATGACCCGGGAGATCGGTGACATGTGCGTCGGCGACGCCGTCAGCCGTTTCCCCTTCCGCCACCTCAACGAGTTCACCGTGTCGAGGGATCCGCTGTCGGAGCCGGTGGCCGTGGCGGTGATGGAGGCCAACCACCTCGGCCGGCAGACGCCGACGGCGCCGGTCTTCCTCTACCACTCGATCTTCGACGAGCTCATCCCGTTCCCGACGGCCCAGGCGCTCCAGGCCGACTGGTGCCGGGGCGGCGGCCACGTGACCCTCTACGCCGACCCGGCCAGCGAGCACTCCACCCTGGCCGTGACCGGCGCACCGCTGGCCGTCGGGTTCCTGGCCGCCCGCTTCGCCAGCGTCGACGTGCCCGCCACCTGCCCTTAGACTTGTCGACGCCCGGATCCGGGGAGGAGAGGGCGTGAAGCGATCGATCGGGTTGGTGCTCGGGGTCGTCATGCTGCCGCTGGCGGCGTTCGTTCCGGCCGCCCAGGCCACCGGCGGCGGCGCGTGCGCCATCGCCGGCACGATCTCCTTCGTCCAACCGGCCCCCGGTTCCCCACACGGCCGGTGGAGCATCGGGGACGGCGTGATCAACTGCCAGGGCCTCTACAACGGGTACTACCGCTTCAACGGCCCCGGGGCCTTCACGGGGTCGGGCACCTACAGTGCCGGCGGCCCGGCGGCCGGCGGCTGCGCCAAGGTCGGCTCGGGAACGGCCGACTACCGGTTCCCGACGACCGTGGACGACATCCACCTCGTGGAGCCGCTGGACTACGTGCTCCTCGGCGCGGCCGGCGCCTTCACCACGCCCAGCCTGCGCGGCGTCTTCCAGGTCTCCCCGCCCTACGA
>JAICYE010000615.1 GCA_025934385.1 Acidimicrobiia bacterium
CCTCGGCGTCGGCCGGCTGGCCGGCCTGACCGGCGGCGGCCAGGTCGGCGCCGGCGCCGCCGACGGGGCGGCCCACCTCCTCGGCGCCGTCCTCGTGGTCGGGGCCGTCACCGCCACCACGGCGGCGCTGGTCCTGCGGACGGTTCTGTCCCGCGGGCTCCGGCGGGGCCCGGCCGATCCGGCGACGCCGTCCGCTGCGGCCCGGGAGGTCTGGCTCGACGACGTGCTGGTGGTCGGCTTCTGGGCGTCGCTGCTGGCCTACGCCGTGGTGGCCGCTCCCGGCGGCGGGTTCGCCGGTGCCCGGTACCTGCCGGCGCCGCTGCTCTTCGGCGTCACGCTGGCCGGACGGCGGCTCCGGAGCCTGCCGGCCGCCCCGCCGGTCCTGCGCCGCGGCGGCGCCGTCCTCCTCGGGGTGCTGGTGCCGCTCTACCTCCTCGGCAGCGTCCGCCTCCTGACCCGGGCGGAGCCGAAGGATCCGGACGCGGCGCTGGCCGGCACGCTGCTGGCCCGGCACCTCAAGTTCGGCTACGCCCCCTACTGGATCGCCTCCAACACGGTCCTCCACTCGGGTGGCAGGCTGACGATCGTCCCGGTGGAGTCGGTGGGGGGCCGGCTGCGGCCGTTCGACTTCTACGCCGATCGCACCGCGCTGCGCCGCCCGCCGCCGCCGTCGAGGCCCACCTTCGTCGTCTTCCGGGCCGACACGGGCTGGGGGAACGTCGACATCCCGTCGGCCCGGGCCACCTTCGGTGCGCCGGCCGCCGTCGAGACACTCGCCCCCTACACGCTGTTGACCTGGACGCCTTCGGACCACGAGCGGTGACGGGCCCGCCGCGGGCCCGGAGACTGGCGGCGGCGATGGCGGTGGCGGCCGCCGTCGTGGCCGGCACGGCCTTCCTCACCGCCGTGGCCCGGCACACCCGCTACGGCAGCTCCGACAACGCCAACGCCCTCCTGGCCGGGCAGGCGATGCTGCACGGCAACCCCCTGCTGCGGGGTTGGACCATTCCCCACGACAGCTACTGGCTCCTCGACCTCCCGCTCTTCGGCCTGGCCAGCCTCGTCTTCGGGCTGCGGGACGGGCTGCTGGCCGCCGTCCCCGCCGCCGTCGACGTGGCGACGATCGCCGCCGGGTCGGTGGTCGCCGTGCTCGGCCTCCGGTCGAACCGGCGCTGGTGGGTCGGCGCGGGGGTGCTGCTCGTCCTCCTCGGGCTGCCCCATCCCTACCTGGCCATCTTCGTGCTGCAGGGTCCGCACCACGTCGCCACCGCCCTGTTCTGCCTCGTCGCCTTCGCGCTGCTGGCCGGCGGGGGCGCCGGGGCGGGCACGGTCGTCGGCCCGCGCAGCCGGCGGTGGTGGGCGGCGACGGGGCTGCTGGCGGTGGCCACCCAGTCCGACCCCGTCGCCCTGGCCGTGGGCGTCGTGCCGGTGGCCGGGGCCGGGATCGTCGCCGCCGTCCGGGCCCGGCGCGGGCGGGCCATGGCCGGGCCGGTGGCGGCCGCCGCCAGCGCGCTCGTGGGCGCCGCACTGGCCGGCCTGCTCCTCC
>JAICYE010000467.1 GCA_025934385.1 Acidimicrobiia bacterium
AGGCCGGTGCCGGTGTCACCGGAGTGGAACGGCCCGGTGGCCAGCAGGGCCAGCATGCCGACGGCGCCGCCGCCGAGGCCGAAGCCGAGCTTGGAGCCGAGCAGGGCGGCCACCACCGGGTTGGTGCGGGCGTAGCGGATCGTCTCGACGGTGTCGGCCAGCGGCCGCATCCGGGCCGGACGCCCGTCGGGAGCGGCCAGCTGCGTCGGCCGGCGGACGGCGGCGATGAGGACGGCGGCGGCCAGGAAGCTCATGCCGTCGGCCACGAAGGCCGCCTGGCGGCCGAAGATGATGGCGAAGACCCCGCCGATGGCGGCGCCGACGGCCAGCATCGCCCCCCACGTGCTCGACATCATCACCGTGGCCAGTGGCAGGTCCTCGGCGTCGACGAGGTTGGGCAGCGCCGCCTGGGAGGCGGGGGCGAAGAACGTGCCGAGCGCCGCGATCAGCCCCTGGGCCAGGAAGGCGAAGAGCACCGGACCGTGCACGGCCACGAGGAACAGGCCGGCGGCACCGGCCTGGAGGAGCGAGACGAGGATCATCAGCCGTCGGCGGTCGAAGCGGTCGGCGGCCGGCCCGGCCAGCGGGCTGAGGGCGAACGACGGCAGCGTCTGGACGACGATGACGGCGGTGGCGGCGACGTCGGAGCCCGTCCGGTCGATGACGAGCCCGAGCATGGCCACGGTGGCGAACCAGTCGCCGGCGAAGGAGATGATCTGGGCGACGAAGACGGCCCGGAAGTCGCCGTTGCGGCGGAGGAGGGCGAGCACGGAGCCGGAGGTTCAGGCCCGGAGGCCGGGCGAGTCGGTCAGCAGGGCTCGGAGGGAATCGATCGTGTCGGCCTCGGCCGGGCTCTTGTCGGAGCGGTAGGTCTTGAGGCGGGCGAAGCGCAGCGCCACGCCGCCGGGATAGCGGGTCGAGGTCTGCACGCCGTCGAGGGCGACCTCGGCCACGATCTCGGGGCGGACGAACACGGTGATCCCCTCCCGGCGCGTCTCCAGTTCGAGGAACCGCTCCGTCTGCCAGGCCAGCGTCTTGTCGGTCAGGCCTTTGAACGTCTTCCCGACCATCACGAATTCCCCCGTCCGGGGGTCGCGGGCGCCGAGGTGGAGGTTGGAGAGCCATCCTTTGCGCCGGCCGTGGCCCCACTCGGCCCCGAGGACGACGAGGTCGAAGGTGCGGGCCATTTTGACCTTGCGCCACGACTGGCCCCGCCGCCCGGCCTCGTAGGGCGAGTGCGCGCCCTTGACCACCACCCCCTCGTGGCCGGCGGCCAGCGCCGCCTGGAGCACCGTCGCGGCCGTGGCCGGGTCGTCGGTGACCTCGCCGGGAATCCGCCAGGGGCCGGCCACCCGCTCCAGGGCGGCGAGGCGGTCGAGCAGCGGCCGGTCGAGGAGGTCCTCGCCGTCGAGGTGGAGGCAGTCGAAGAAGTGGGGTGCCACTCCTATCCGAGCGGTGAAGTCCTCCGGCGTGCCGGACTGACGGCGCCCGACCCGACTCATGGTCAATTGGAACGGCTGCGGACGGGCCGCCTCGGTCATCGTCAGAGCTTCGCCGTCGAGCACCACCTGTTCGGCCGGCAGACCCCGGACGATCGTGACCACCTCCGGCATCCGGTCGGTGATGTCGTTGAGGTTGCGGGTGTAGATCCGAACCTCGTTGCCGGCCTTGTGGACCTGGAGGCGGACGCCGTCGAGCTTCCACTCCACCGACGACAATCCCAGCCCGGCGATCGCCTCGGCCACGTCGGCCGCCGTCGAGGCCAGCATCGGCTGGACGGGCCGCAGCACCTCGAGACCGACCGCGTCGAGGCCCGCCCGGCCCTCGGCCAGGGCGACTGCGGCGGTGCGGCCGAGGTCGCCGGCCAGCATGCAGGCCCGGCGGATGGCCGCCGCCGGCACCTCGGCGGCCTTGGCCACCGCCTCGGCCATCACGCCCTCAAGCGCCCCCTGGCGCAGTCCGCCGGTGAGCAGGTCGGCGATGAAGTCGACCTCGGCCCGGGTCGCCCGGGCCAGGACACCGTCGATGAGGGCACCCCGGGCGGCGACCGACCCGGCGCCGGTGGTGGCGGAGAGCTCGCTCAGCGCCCGGTCCAACTCGCCGACCGTGATCCGTCCGTCCGGCTCCTCATTCTCGGCAGGAATCGTGGTGGTTTCCGGGACTGTTCCTGCCGAGAATCCCCGGCGCTTGGCCAGCGTGGCCCAGCCGACCCCGATCCGGCCCTGGCGGGGCTCGCCGACGAGGAACCCCACGGCCGGCTCGACCTCGTCGGGCGGCAGCCGCCGGAGCAGCTCGGCCAGCGCCGAGATCTTGGCGGTGCGGGCGGGCGTGGCCGCCACCCGGGCTGACGCCTCGACGACCTCGGCCAGGAGCATGCGTTCATTCTGCCCAGCCCGCTCGCCCGGGTCGTTTGGACATCTGTCGGGGACTGTCCCCGATAAATGTCCAAAGCCCCCTGCGGCCCGTGCGAGGATCACCGCCCATGAGACCGCGCCGGGTGCTGGTCGCCGTCGTCCTCGCTGCGACCGCCGCCTGCGGCGGCGGCCACGGCCACGACGGCGGGAGCACCAAGGTCACGAT
>JAICYE010000227.1 GCA_025934385.1 Acidimicrobiia bacterium
CCGGTGCGGGCCATCCGGGAGCAGATGGCGTCGGCCATCGACCTCATCGTCCACCTGACCCGCCTCCGGGACGGCACCCGGCGGGTCACCCACGTGAGCGAGGTCCAGGGGATGGAGGGCGACGTCATCGTCCTCCAGGATCTGTTCCTGTTCGACTTCGGCATGGGCGTCGACGAGAACGGACGTTTCCTCGGCCATCTGAAGTCGACGGGCATCCGGCCGAAGTTCAGCGAACGCCTGGCCGACAACGGGATCCGGCTGCGACCGGAGATCTTCGCCCAGGAGCCCTTCGCCCGGCGGATGGTCGGGTCCCGATGATCGTCCTGCTCATGCTGCTGGCGGCGGCGACCGCCGGGCTGTTCGCCGTGGCGCTGCTGGCCATCTTCGGCCGGCGGGAGGACGGGCTGGAACAGCGGCTGAGCCCCTACGCGGGGGCGGCGCCGGCACCCGACGACAGCGATGAAAACGCCAGCCCGACCTTCGTCGAGAGCGGCCTGGTGCAGCGGGCCGTCGGGCTGACCTCCAAGATGGCGGAGCGGGGCGACCTCCTGGTGAAGGTCGAGCGCCTTCTGGAGCAGGCCAACCTGCCGCTACGGCCGGCCGCGGCGCTGTTCTTCTACGCCGCCGGCGTGTCGCTGCTCGGGGTGGTGGCGCTGACCGCGGCGCCGACGCTGGCCGTCGGCGCCGTCTTCACCGTGCTGGCCGCCGCCGCCCCGGTGCTCGTCGTGCGGACGCTGCGCCGCCGGCGCCTGAAAGCCTTCGAGGCCCAGCTCCCCGACACGCTCAACCTGCTGGCCGGGTCGCTGCGGGCCGGCTACTCGTTCCTGCAGGGGCTGGAGGCGGTGGTGAAGGAGACGTCCGACCCGATGGCCCGGGAGCTGCGCCGTGTCCTGGCCGAGGCCCGGCTGGGCCGGCCGCTGGAGGACGCCCTGGCCGACGTCGCCGTCCGCATGGAGAGCCGCGACTTCGACTGGTCGGTGCTGGCCATCCGCATCCAGCGGGAGGTCGGCGGCAACCTGGCCGAGCTGCTCCAGACGGTGGCCGAGACGATGGTGCAGCGCAGCCGGCTGCGGGGCGAGGTCAAGGCCCTCACCGCCGAGGGCCGCATCTCGGGGATCATCATGGGCCTGCTTCCGGTCGGGCTCGGGCTGTTCATGTTCACCGCCTCGCCGACCTACCTGGACGACCTGTTCAGCTCCGTCGTGGGCTGGACCATGGTGATCGGCTCGGCGGTGATGGCGGCGGCCGGGTTCGCCTGGATCCAGAAGATCATCAAGATCGAGGTCTGACGCATGCTCTTCTTCGCTGTGGCGGGAATGTTCGCCGCCGTCTTCGTGGCCACCGCCGTCTTCCTCTCGGCCGGCGAGGAGCGGCGCGACGTGCGGGATGCCCTGCGCAACCTGGCCGAGTACGAGCTCCCGTCCAACGTGCGGGAGCAGGAGATGTTGAAGTCGATCCAGGAACGGCTGGTGGCGCCGTTCGTGGCCCGGCTCGGCGGACTGCTCGGGCGTTTCACGCCGGCCGGCTACCGGGAGGCCGTGCGGGACAAGCTGGTGGCCGCCGGCTCGCCGGCCGGTCTCGACGTCGACCGGTTCATGACCCTCAAGGTCTTCGGGGCCGTGTCGATCGTCTTCTGGCCGTACTTCGCCTTCAAGCTGGCCGCCCTCGGCGGCTTCTACGGCGTCATCGTCACGGCGCTCATGTGGGGCATCTCGTTCTTCGGGCCCGACGTGTGGGTGCAGCGCCGGACCGACCAGCGCCAGCACGAGATCGCCGTGCGGCTGCCCGACGTCCTCGACCTGCTGGTGATCTCGGTCGAGGCCGGCCTCGGCTTCGAACAGGCCATCGACCGCACCGTGGACGCCGTTCCCGGTGCCCTGGCCGACGAGTTCCGACGAATGCTGCAGGAGACCAGGATGGGCGCCAGCCGGGCCGACGCGCTGCGGTCCATGGACGAACGCTGCCAGGTGCCCGAGCTCCGCTCGTTCATCCTGGCCATGCTCCAGGCCGACACGTTCGGCGTGTCGATCGGGCGGATGCTGCGGGCCCAGGCCGACGACATGCGGATCCGCCGCCGGCAGCGGGCTCAGGAGCAGGCCCAGAAGGCGCCGGTGAAGATGCTCTTCCCGCTGATCTTCTGCATCTTCCCGAGTCTGTTCGTGGTGATCCTCGGCCCCGCCGTCCTCCAGATCACGAAATCAGGGATCGCCTGAGAACGGTGACGTCGCCGTAGGCGGTGCGGGCCTTGATCTCCACGGTCTCCTCACCGGGCCCGGGCCGGTCGGCGGCTTCGAGACCGTTCTCGACCCGGCCGAGGGCGGTGTGAAGGTCGAGCCAGGCGGCGACGCCGTCGCGCACGCCGATGTCGATCCTGCCGAAGGCCGTCTGGGCCGAGACGGTGCCGGGTCCGACCTCGCCGAGCCGGATGTCACCGTAGGCGGTCTTGACCGCCACCGTGGCGCCGGCCCGGCCGACCGTGATCCGGCCGTTGGCCGTCCCGACCCTGACGTCGCCGCTGACATCGTCGATCTCGGTGTCGCCGTTGGCGTTCTTGACCACGAGCGTGCCGTCGACGGTGCCGAGGTGGATCGTGCCCGAGGCCGTGCTCACGTCGCAGTGGCCGGCCGCCCGCCCGACGGCGATGTCGCCGGCGGCGCTGCGGAGCCGCACGGCGCCTGCCTCCTCGATCTGGATGTCGCCGGCGCCCGTCTTGTAGCGGCAGTCGCCGACCCGGCCGGTGGACCGGAAGGCCACCAGCGCCGCCTCGCCCCGCACGCTCGAGCCGGTCGGCAACTCGATGCGGACGTCGACCGACTCCCGCCCGCCGCGGAACGTGGAGTGCCGCCAGCCTTTCGGGGCCCTGACCCGCAGGACGCCGTTGGCGTACTCCACCGTGGTCTGCTCGGCGGCGGCGACGTCTGACGTGTTGCCCGGGTCGCTCGGGCGGACGTCGGCGACAGTGTCGCGGCGGTCGGAGGCGGTCATGTGGACGTCGCCGACGCCGAGCTCGAGGACGACGGCGATCGGTTCGGGCGTGTCGAATGTGGGCATGGCTGATCCCTCTCTCGTGTGGGTGAGGCGAATGTCGGGCGGAGGGGCCGGCTAGCGGGCCCAGCCGGTGTAGCGCTGCGTTCCCTGCGCCGGACGGGCGGCCCGGCGCCGGTCGGGGTCGGCCCGGCCGAGGGCGGCGGCCGCCGCCCGCACCAGCCAGGTGTTGACCGAGAGGCCCTCCCGGCCGGCGGCCTGCTCGATGCGGGCCTTGAGGTGGTCGGGCAGGCGGAGGTTGATCCGGGCCGTCGCCCCCTCGTCGGCGTCGACGGCCGGCGGGCCGCCGTCGTCGCTGTCCCCGCCGTCGACGGCATCGGTGGCGTCGCCGGCGGGCGACTCGATCGGCGGGGGAGTCACGGCGAAGGCCAGCTCCCGGCCCCGCAGGCGGACCTCGACCGAACCGGGGGCCAGGTCGCAGGTGATCTCCTCGGCCGCCGCGGTCAGCGCGTCCTGCAGGGTCAGGCGGATCGCCGCCTCCAGCGGGGCGGTCAGGCGCTCGGCTACCGCCCGGGCCTCGTCGCCGCCGGCCTCGGCGGCCACCGCCACCTGGCGCTGAAGCCCCTCGACGTACACTCCCAGGTCCATGGCGCCATGATGACGCCAAAATGACACCATGTCAACGCCATCGCGGTGCCTTTGTGTCGTGGAGCGGTACGGTCGGGGTATCGACCCGCGGCCCGACCTCGACGCCTTCGTGGCCGCCTTCGGTGAATGGGTGGAGGCGTGCTGGTTCGCCGAGCACGACCGCGCTCCGGCCCGGCTGGAGGCGATGCTGGCCTTCCCGGCCGACGTCGTGCTCGTGGGGGCGTTGACGATCCTGCGCCGCCTGCTCGAGCTGTCCGACCCGAGAGGGCTCGCCCCCGCCCTCGGCGACGTCGGCGACGTCGGTGCCGCCCTGGCCGAGCACCTGTTGATCACCGGGCCCGACCCGGCCCGGGAGGCGCTGATCCGGGCGGTGGTGAGGGCCGCCGGGAGCGGCCCGGAGGCCCGCCGGGAAGTGCTCGCCGCCTACGGGCCCGAGGCCGTCGAGGGGGCGGCGCTGGAGTGCTCGTCGGTCCTCACCCAGGCGCTGGCCAACCGCTGGGGCGTGGTGCCGACCAACATCCTGGAGGACTTCTAGCCGCGCTAAACGTAGTGCCGCAGCAGCTCCCGCAGGGCGCTGGCGGCCTCGATGACCGACCTGTCGTCTTCGCCCTCGCCGCCCTTCTCCAGGTCGGCGGCGATGGCCGCCGCCTGGATCTGGATCCGGGCCCAGACCCGGGGCTCGACGCCGAAGGGGGCCAGGCAGGAGCCGACGGCGTCGGCCGCCTCGATGAACTCCACCACCTTCTCCTCGTCGTGGCGGGCGTGGTGGAGGTCGTCGGCGGCCACGAAGAGATCGCTCATGGCGGTGGTGGCCTCCTCGCCGCCGTCCTCCTCGCCGCCGTCGACGTCGATGAGCGCATCGTCCTCGGAGAGGGCGTTCTCGTCGATCTCGTCGAGGAGGGCGTCGACCTGCTCCTCGACGGCGGCCGGGACGATCAGCACCAGCCCGTCCTCCCAGCGGTAGGGGATCTCGAGCTCGACGAGGTCGCCGGTGGCGATGACCCGGTCGGCCGCCGGCCACTCCACCAGCTCGTAGGCGATCTCGTCGTCGTCGTCGTTGCCCGGCCGCGCCAGCATCCCCGGGGGGTCGTCGAGGGCCAGCCCGCAGTCCCCACACGGCACCCGGCTCTGGACGAACCCCATGCTCACGTCGGGGGTGCACACGGCGCCGCAGCGGGGACAGAGCTGGTTCACGTCGCCTCCTCGGGGCCGACGCCGCCCACCGGGGTGAGCGGGCCGCCGTCGAAGTTCTCGGGGAACGAGGTGAGGTAGCGATAGCCCCACCCCGCGGCACAGCGTGGCAGATCCAGCGCCTCGACGACTTCAAGGCC
>JAICYE010000547.1 GCA_025934385.1 Acidimicrobiia bacterium
CACCACCGACTTCACCGCCGGCATCACCCCGGGCAGTCAGCCGAGCTACATCGCCAGCGGGCCCGACGGGAACCTCTGGTTCACCGAGGCAGGGGGTGGCCGCATCGGCCGCATCACCCCCGCCGGCGCGGTCACCGAGTTCAGCGCCGGGATCACCCCGGGCAGCCAGCCGTGGGGCATCACCGCCGGTCCGGACGGCAACCTGTGGTTCACCGAAACCAGCGCCGACAGCACGTCGGGCCACGTCGGGCGCATCACCCCGACCGGGGTCGTCACCGAGTTCGTCGTCGCGCCCGGGCCCACCGGCGGCGAGTTATTGACCGGCATCACCGCGGGCCCGGACGGCAACCTGTGGTTCACCGACATGGGCGACAGGATCGGGCGGATCACGCCCGCCGGCGCCCTCACCCTGTTCAGCCAAGGGATCGAGCCGGTGGACCCCGTCGTCGGGCCGCTTCCCGGGCGGCTCACCGACATCGTCGCCGCCAACGGGGCCCTGTGGTTCACCGAGACGGGGACCGCCAAGATCGGCCGGATCACGACCGACGGCACCGTCACGCTCTTCGGCGCCACCGGCTCGAACTACGGGAGCGGGGCTTTCCTGCCCTTCCCTGGCTACCCCCTCACCGCGCCCGTCAACATCGCCGCCAGCCGGGATGGGAGCCTCTGGTGGACCGACCTTAACCCGCTGGTCAAGTTCACCCACGCCCACATCGCCGATCCGTGCCCAGTCGAGGTCTACTGCGTCGGCCTGTTGGCCACGATCGTGGGCACGGCGGACAACGACACGATCTCCGGGACGGCCGGTGCGGACGTGATCGCGGGCCTGGGCGGCGACGACCGCATCTCCGGCCTCGGAGGTGACGACACGATCTGCGGCGGAGACGGCAACGACCAGCTGTCGGGGGGCGACGGCAACGACCGGCTCTACGGTGGCGCCGGCAACGACGACATCACGGGCGGCGCCGGGGACGACCTCCTCCGGGGCGACGCCGGCGTCGACCGCCTGGTGGGTGGGACGGGCACGGACAACTGCACGTCGCCGGGCGACACGCTCACCCAATGCGAGGTCACCTAGCGCGACGGCGGCCGGCCGGCGACGCCACCGCTCCCACGGAACGTCTGGCTTGTGCGGGCCGGCCTCGTCAAGGTCGCCACCGCTCTGGCCCGACAGTCGCGGCGGGCGGAGGAGCGCGCTCCGGCTCCTCGCGCTTGTCGTGGCCTCCTCGCTGACGGGCGGGCTCAGTGTGATCGCCGGGCAGCAGCCGGCGCGGGCGGACGATACGCCCGTCCTCCTGAAGGACATCAACCCGGGCGCGGGCGCATCCTCGCCCGACGGCTTCGCCCAGTTCGGAGGGTTCACCTACTTCGTCTCGACCGATCCGGCCACGCCGAGGCTCTGGAAGACGGACGGCACGACGGCGGCCACGACCCTGGTGAAGGCCATGCAGAACTTGTACGCCGGCCGTGTGTGGGGTCTGCCGTAGTCGACTACGGAGATTCTCGGATCCCGATTTCAGTAGTCCACTACTGAGGACGGCGGATCGGAGATCAGTTAAGCCCGCATCGAGCCTGGAATAGCAGATGCGCCGCCGCCCCGAGGCGGCTGGGCGCCGCGACTACTCGTATCGCACGCTGGGACACCATTCGATTCGGAGGAGATCATGACGGGACGCACACACCTTGCCGGCGGCGCAGTCGGCGGTGTCGGATGCCCTAAAGCGCCCGGGCGGCGGAGGTGGGGCCGCGCCCGGCCATCTGCGTCGGTCGGTCCGCAACGCCCGGAGGTACGGCACACTTGTCCCATGCCGGCCACCAGCTCGGCCGCCCCCGGCGCCGACGTCCTCCACCCGCCGCCGGCCCTCACCGTCCGCGACCTGCACAAGTCGTTCGGCCCCCGGCCGGTGCTGCGAGGCGTCAGCTTCGAGCTC
>JAICYE010000501.1 GCA_025934385.1 Acidimicrobiia bacterium
ACCCCTCGAACGACGCCGGCGACGTGTCGATCCGCCAGTTGTAGGCGATCCCGTTGCTGGTGCTGTCGGCATTGAAGTACACGACGGCGGCGATGGCCGGATGGGCGGCGATCCAATCCCCGGCCTGGCGGAGCCAGGCCGCCTTCTCGCCGGGGCCCCGCTCCAGTACGCCGAACTCGGCCACCATCAGGGGCTTGCCGAACCGGGCGGCCGCGCCGTAGAACCCGCCGAAGATCTGTCCGAAGCTCTCCCACTGGTCGCCCGGCCGATCGGGGGCGAAGTTGTAGCCGTCGGCCGCCACCCAGTCGACGTAGGTACCGCCGGGGTAGTACGGCAGAGCGTCGCCGTCGTCGAAGGCCGAGGCGTTGGGGCACCACACCCAGACTGCGTTCTTGGCGCCGGCGGCCACGAAGATGTCGTGGATGTGCCGCCAGGCCTTCTGGTAGCTGGCCGGCGAGGAGACGAAGGACGACTTCTTGTTGCCGTCCATCTCCCAGAACCAGCGGATGAACACCGGCGTGTTCAGCAGGGCCACCGCCTGCGCCCGGGCGGCGATCATCCCGTCGAAGTCGCCCCGGGCGATGGCGTCGGTGTTCTCGCCGTTCCACGAGATCATCGGGATGCGGCCGTTGTCGACGTCCCACTGCTCCCGCCCGGAGGGGAACACGTCGGTCCACGAGTAGTAGTGCTGGTCGATGTCGAGCGGCCGGCCGAGGCGCGACTCGAGGTCCGTCGTCGCCTGCTGCTCCCGGTCCTGCCCGTAGCCGTCGACGTTCTTGGTGTAGGCGCCCACGTAGAAGCCGCTGGCGGGCACGAGCGGCCCGGCCGGGCGGGCGGGGGCGGCGGCCGCCGGCGGCGGACTGCCCGCCATCGACAGCAGCGGCAGCAGTGCCGCGATGACCGCGGCGAGCGTTCGGTAGGGGGATGAGCGCATGGGGTGAGTGGAGTGGGGAGGCTCCACCAAAAGGTTCCTCACGCCGCCGGCCATTCCCTCCCGGTCGGTTCCGCCGCGGAGGCGAACGTCCCTATTGCCCCCGGGCGATCCACTCCTCGAGGTGCGGCGCCTCGTCGCCGATCGTCGTCGATTCTCCGTGTCCGGTGTGGACGACGGTCTCCGGGGGCAGCGTCAGCAGCTTCGTCCGGATCGATTCGATGATCGTCGGGAAGTCGGAGAACGACCGGCCGGTCGCCCCCGGCCCGCCCTGGAACAGCGTGTCGCCCGAGAAGAGCACGCCCTCCGAGGCCAGGTACAGGCAGACGCCACCGGGCGAGTGGCCCGGGGTGTGGATCACCTCGAGCGTGGCGCCGCCTACCTCGAACGTCTGCCCGTCCTTCAGCGGCATGTCGGGCCCCCGGGCGACATGGATCTGATTCCAGAGCATGCGGTCGTCGTCGTGGAGGGCGATCGGAGCCCGCCCGACGAAGCCGTGGACGTCGAGGGCGGCGTTGATGTGGTCGTTGTGCCCGTGCGTGCAGACGATGGCGACCACCCGGCGGTCGTCGATGCCCTCGACGATCGGGCCGGCGTCGTGGGCGGCGTCGATCACGAGGACCTCGGCGTCGTCGCCCACCAGCCAGATGTTGTTCTCGACGTCGAAGCTCTGCCCGTCGAGCGTGAACTGGCCCTGGGTGCGGACGCGGTCGATCCGAACAGCCGGCATCTACAGCACCACCACCGAGCGGAGGACCTCGCCCCGCTCCATCTTGTGGAACGCCTCCTCCACCTGGTCGATACCGATGGTCTCGGAGACGAAGCCGTCGAGATCGAGCTTGCCCTCGAGGTACAGGTCGATGAGCATCGGAAAGTCCCTCGTGGGCAGGCAGTCGCCGTACCACGACGACCGGAGCGCCCCGCCCCGGCCGAACAGTTCGATCATCGGCAGCTCGATCGTCATCGTGGGGTTCGGCACCCCGACCTGGACCAGCGTGCCGGCCAGGTCGCGGGCGAAGAACCCCTGCCGGTACGTCTCGGGCCGGCCGACGGCCTCGACGACGACGTCGGCGCCGTTGCCATCGGTCAGCTCCTTGATGGCCTCGACCGGGTCGGTCTCGGTGGAGTTGACCGTGTGGGTGGCGCCGAAGCCCTTGGCCCACTCCAGCTTGCGGGGGTCGACGTCGACGGCGATGACCGTGCGGGCGCCAGCCAGGGCCGAGGCGGCGATGGCGGCGTCGCCCACTCCCCCGCAGCCGATCACGGCCACGGTGTCGCCCCGGCTCACGCCGCCGGTGTTGACGGCGGCGCCGAAACCGGCCATCACGCCGCAGCCGATGAGGCCGGCGGCCTCGGGCCGGGCCCGGGGGTCGACCTTCACGCACTGCCCG
>JAICYE010000616.1 GCA_025934385.1 Acidimicrobiia bacterium
CGGGGGCAACGGGCCGAGCACGTCGTTCCCCTTCGTCTCGACGATCTCGGTCTCCACCGGCGACAAGGACGCCGCCAAGGGCCGCCAGATCGACCAGGGCCACTTCCCCGACGGGGGTCCGGTGACCGGCGCCCTGGAGCACCAGGAGGTCGCCGCCGACGACGCCCCGTCGGGTAAGGCCGCCACCACGTCCGCCCGGCTGGCCTTCGGCCCGGTGGCCGAGATCGTGAACGGCCGCACCGAGGCCCAGAGCGGCGTCATCGACCGCAAGGCCCGCCAGGCCCACGCCGTCACCACCGTCGACCGGCTGAGCCTCCTCGGCGGGAAGATCGTGCTCGGCGATCTCCGCTGGGAGGCCATCCAGCGCACCGGCGACGGCGCCCGGGCCAACGGCGGCTTCACCGTCGGGTCGGTCCTCCTCGACGGTAAGCCGCTCCCCGCCCCGGCGGCGCCGCCCAAGCTGCCGGCCCTCCCCGGCGCCCCCGGGTCGAGCCCGCCGGCGCTGCCCGATCCGCTGGCAGCGCTCAACACCGCCCTCGCCGCCACCGGGATCGGCTTCGTGGCGCCGCACCTGGAATCCGTCGACGGCGTCGTCGACGTCACCCCCCTGAGCCTCCACTTCGCCGACTCCGCCCTCGGGCGGCAGGTCCTCGGCCCGATCATCGGTGATCTCCAGCCGCTGCGGGATCCCGTCGTGGGCGGGTTGTTGGCCGCCTCCTGTGACTTCGGCATCGCCGTGACCGTGGCCGACGTGGCCACCTCCATCCTCGCCGGCGCAGGGGGCATCCGGTTCGACTTCGGCGGCGTCAGCGCCACGACCGAAGGCGAGCAGTACGACAACCCGCTGGCCGGCGGGCCGGGCGACAACGGAGACCTCGGCGGCGGGATCGGCGGCGGCGACAACACCCTGCCGGAACTGCCAACTCCGGCGACGGCCGCCGACTCGGGTGCGGCGTTGAATACCGGGCCCGCCGCCGACAGCGGCGGCCTGGGCGCCGGCACCGGCGAGGCGTTCGGGAGCCCGTCCGGCTCCGGATCGGGGCTCGGCGCCAACCCCGCCCGCGGCACCACCGGCGCGGGCACCGCCGGCAACGGCGGCGGCGAGACCGCCCTTGGCCCGTCGACCGGGCTGTTCGGGTCGGCGTCGCACCATCTCCCCGGTCACAAGGGCGGCCGGGCACTGGCCGTCGCCCTCCTCGCCCTACTGACGATCGCCGCCCTCGCCGCGGCCGACGCCTTCCATCTCCGCCGAGCTTCCCGGAGCATCTCGTGAGCCTGCCGTCCTCCGCTTCCCCGCCGCCCTCGCCCGCCTCCCGCCTGATGCGGGGCTACGGGCCCCTGTTCGGCTTCGCCGTGCTGTTCATGTTGATGGCGGCGCTCATCCCCACCGTGGGCCCCGAGGTCAAGACGGTGGCCGCGGCCGGGCCGGCCGGCCTCGCGCCCGGCGCCGCTCCGGGCCTCACCGCCGGCGACGGCAGCCCGTCCGGCACCGACGCCGCCGCGCCGGGTGCCGTCGACAACGGCGACAACGGCGGCGTCA
>JAICYE010000258.1 GCA_025934385.1 Acidimicrobiia bacterium
CTTCGGGGGTCATCCCGGCCTCACCACCCGGAGGTGGCGGTGCCGGTGGGCGGCCGGGCCGCCGCCGCCCGTCCCGCCGCCGTCGATGCCGGTGAGCGCGGGGCGGGCCCGGCCCCCGGCGCCGGCGTCGCCTCCGTATCCCACGGCCGCCTGCACCGCCGGCTCCAGGCCGTCGCACAGCTGCTCCTCGAGGTCGAGCCGGGCCCGCCGGCACGACACCCCGAGGAACACGAGCACGGCGGCGGTGGCAACGACCAAAATCGACGTCATCTGGCCCTCTCCTCTCGGCGATCTGGGGGGAACGCATGTTCCGAACTGACGTTCGGCGAGATTGTGTCAGGAGGGTGTGACCGTTATCCCGACGAACCGCCCGTTTCTCCCCGGACCAGGCTGTAGAGCGCCATGTCGTGCCAGCCTCCGGCCCGGAACTGGGCCCGGCGCAGGATTCCTTCGAAGGTGAAACCGGCCCGTTCGAGCGCCCGGCGCTCGGCCGTGTTCCCCACGTCGGTCGAGGCCTCGACGCGCTCCACCACGGTGGTGGCGAACAGGTGCTCCGCCAGGAGCCGCTGGGCCCGGCTGCCGTGGCCCCGCCCCCGCCACTGCGGGTCGAGGGTGATGCCGATGTTCCAGCACCGGGACGCCGGCGGCGGCCCGTACTCGACGGCGTGCCAGCTGACGTCGCCGATGGCGACCGGGCCCTCGCCGCCGTCGACCTCGACGATGAGCTTGCCGTAGAAGTCGCCGAGGAACCCGTCCTCCTCGAAGCGGTCGGCGATCTCGGCCTCGGAGCGGAACCCGAACCAGTTGTAGGGACCGGTCATCTCCGGTGTCTGCTTGGCCACGAGGTAGCCGAGGTCGTCTCTGGTCACCGGCCGCAGCCGGAGGTCGCCCATGGCCGACGACACTATCGGCGCCGTCCGGGCCGGCGGCCGGAGCCACCGGTCAGCGCGGCGCCGGCCCGGGCAGGAGGCGGCGCAGCGGCTTGCCGCCGGCCGTCCGGGGGATGGCCGGGACGACGACGACCTCCCGGGGCAGCTTCGGCGCCGGCAGGTCCTTCCGGGCGAAGGCCCGGAGCTCCTCGAGCGCCGGCGGGGCGGCGGGCTCGGCCGGCACCACGAAGGCCACCACCCGCTGGCCCCAGTCGGGGTCGGGCCGGCCGGCCACGCAGACGTCGGCCACGGCCGGGTGCCCGGCCAGCACCCGTTCGACCTCCGTGGGGCTGACCTTGACGCCCCCGGTGTTGACGACGTCGCCGAGCCGGTCGACGACCCGCAGCCGGCCGCCGGCCTGCGGATCGAAGCGGCCGAGGTCGCCGGTCCGGTACCAGCCGTCGGCGTCGACGGCGGCGGCGGTCCCCGCCGGCCACAGCCGGTAGCCCCGCATGAGCATCGGCGCCCGCACGAGGATCTCGCCGATGGCATCGGCCGCCGGATCGAGCCGGAGTTCCACGCCGTCCAACGGGTGCCCGTTGTGGACGACGCCGCCCCACGTCTCGGTCATCCCGTACGTCGTCGACACGGTCGCCCCGGCGTCGCGGGCTCCGTCCAGCAGCCCGGGATCGACCGGCCCGCCCCCGAGCAGAATGTGGTGGAAGCCGGCAGCCGCCGGCGAGCGGCCGGCGAGCAGCCGGCGGAGCATCGTCGGCACCAGCGACACGAACGCCGCCGTCCGGGCCCCCTCGGTCACCCGCTCCGGATCGAACCCGGCCTGGACGGTGACCGGGGCGCCGGTCGCCCAGGCCCGCCCGACGACCGCCAGGCCCGCCACCAGGTGGAGCGGCAGGCAGCACAGCCATCCGTCGCCCGGCCCGGCGGCGACGGCGGACGCCACTGCCGTCGCCGAGGCGGCCAGGCCGGCGAAGGTCAGCTCGACGCCCTTGCGCTCGCCGGTCGTCCCCGACGTGGCCACGACGGCGGCGACGCCGGCGGCCACCGGCAGGCCGTCGGGCCAGGGCCGCCGTCCGTCGCCATCGAGCAGGGCCGTCGGGCGCAGGGCGGCCAGCGAGCGGCGGAGATCGGCGGCCGGCGCCGCCGGGTCGAGCGGGACGATTGCCTCCCCCGCCTCCCACCGCGCCACCGCCGCCCGGGCGGCCTCGGGCGCCGGGAGCAGCACGGCCACGGCCTGGGCCTCGTCGCTGGCCGGCATCGGCGACTACCGTAGTCCGTGAGAGTGATCGCTCTCAGAGTGACGACACCCGGGGAATCTCAGAACCGTTGAACGTCTGGCTGGCGGGGGCGCGACCCCGCACGCTGCCCGCCTCGGTCTCGCCCGTCCTCGTCGGGACGGCCGTGGCCGCCGCCCAGGGAACCGTGATCGCCTGGCGGGCGGTGGCGGCGATGGTGGTCGCCCTCGCCCTCCAGGTCGGCACCAACTACGCCAACGACTATTCGGACGGGCGCCGCGGCACCGACACCCACCGGGCCGGCCCCCTGCGACTGACGGCCTCCGGGCTCGTGGCGCCGGCTCGGGTCCTCCGGGCGGCCGGCGTCGCCTTCGCCGTGGCCGCCTTGGCGGGACTGACGCTGGCCGTGGCCGTCGACCTCCGGCTGCTCGTCGTCGGCGCCGCCTGCATCGCCGCCGGTGCCCTCTACACCGGCGGGCCGAAGCCCTACGGCTACGCCGGGTTCGGCGAGTTGGCGGTGCTCGTGTTCTTCGGCTTCGTGGCCACGGCCGGGTCGGCCTACGTCCAGCTGGACCGGCTGACGGCGCTGGCGGTGCTGGCCTCCGTCCCAGTAGGTCTCCTGGCCTGCGCCCTGCTGGTGGTCAACAACCTCCGCGACGTCGACACCGACGCGGCCTCCGGCAAGCTGACGCTGGCCGTCCGCCTCGGCCCGGCCCGCACCCGGCGGCTCTACCACGGCTGCCTCGCCGGCGCCCTGGTCGCCGTCGTGGCCGCGGGGGTGCGGCGGCCGCCGGCGCTCGCGGCCCTGGCCGCTCTGCCCCTGGCCATCGGCCCGGCCCGCCTGGTGGCCCGCCGGCGCGATGCCCCGGGCCTCATCGCCGCCCTCGTCGGCACCGCCCGGCTCCAGCTGGTGACCTGCGTCCTTCTGGCCGCCGGGCTGTGGATCTCGTGACGACGCCGGCCGGGGCGACCGGGCCCGCCGGGCTGGCCGGGGTGCCCGGACTCGCCGGGCTGGCCGGTCCCGGCGTCCGGGCCCATCGGGTGCGCGTGCCGCTGCGGGTGCCACTCGGCGGGAGCTCCTTTCGGGAGGCGACGCTCGTCGAGGGGCCGGCCGGGTGGGGCGAGTTCTCGCCGCTGCCGGGATATCCCTGCGATCCCCGCCGCGGCGAGGAGGCGGTGAAGGAGGCCGTCTTGGGCGGATGGCCTCCGCCGGTGCGGACCGATGTGCCGGTCAACGCCCTCGTGCCGGCGCTCGACGCCGCCACGGCCGCGGCGCTGGCCGCCGAGGCCCTCGGCACCGGCGTCACCACGGTGAAGGTGAAGGTCGGCGGCGGCGACCCGGCCGCCGACGTCGACCGGGTGGCGGCGGTGCGGGCGGCGCTCGGCCCGGCCGGCCGGATCCGGATCGACGCCAACGGCGCCTGGGACCTCGAAACGGCGGTGGTCATGATTCAACGGCTGGCCCGGTTCGGCCTCGAGGTGGTCGAGCAGCCGGTGGCCGACCTCGCCGACCTCGCCCGGGTGCGGCGCAGGGTGGCGACGCCGCTGGCCGCCGACGAGAGCGTGCGCACACTGGCCGACGCCCGCCGCCTGGCCGCCCTCGAGGCGGCCGATGCCATCGTCGTCAAGGTCCAGCCCCTCGGCGGCGTGCGGGCTGCGCTGGCGGTCGTCGAGGCGGCCGGCGTACCGGCGATCGTCTCGTCGCTCTACGAGACGTCGGTCGGCCTCGGCGCCGGCGTGGCTCTGGCCGCCGCCCTCCCCGAGTTGCCGTACGCCTGCGGGCTGGGGACCGGCGCCCTGCTGGCCGGCGACGTCGTGGCCGACCCGCTGGTCCCGCAAGGAGGGGTGCTTCCGGTCCGGCGGCCCGACCCCGATCCAGCCCTCCTCGCCCGCTGGCGGATCGACGAATGAGGCCCGCTCCTCTCCGAACCGGCGTTCCTATTCCGCTGGATTCCGGCAAACGAACGCCGGTTGTGGGTGGCTCTGCTGACGGCGGCGTCGGTCAGGTGGAGGCCGGGAGCGTGGAGAGGAAGCGGTTGAGGATGGCGGCCACGGACTGCGGGCGTTCGAGGTGGGCGGCATGACCGGCGCCGGGCACGAAGGACAGGCCGGCGCGCCCGCCGATCCCGGCGGCCAACCGGTAGGCGAGGGCCGAGAACTTGGAGTCGTGCTCACCGGCCATGAGGAGGACGGGCACGCCGAGCTCCCCCAGCCGGTTCCACACCGGCTCCTGGGCCCCGGTGCCGAGGAGGCGCAGGGCGGCGGCGAGGCCCTCGACGGTGCCCTGCCGCCGCTCCTCCACGCCGGCCGCCGCCGGCGGCAGCCGGGCGAACAGTTCCTGGGCCAGCCACCCGTCGACGAACCGTTCGACGCCCCGCCGCTCCAGCCCCGAGGCCAGCCGCTCGTCGATCTCGACC
>JAICYE010000123.1 GCA_025934385.1 Acidimicrobiia bacterium
CCGCCGACGAGGCGGCCCGGTGCTTCGAACCGTTCTGGCAGGCCGACGACCCTGTGAACTCCAAGGATGCCGGCCACGAGCTGGGCGGCGCCGGCGTCGGTCTCTACATCGTGCGGTCGCTGGTGGAGGCGATGGGGGGCCACGTCGCCGTCCGCAGCGCCAAGGGCGCCGGCTCCACCTTCACCTTCGCCCTGCCCCGCTCGGCCAAGGAGGCGCACCGGGCCGGCCACCGGGGCGCCCTGCCCCCCGGTGTGGGGGAGGACTCCTCCATTCGCGAGTTCATGCGCCAGATCGGCGTACCGTCACGCCGGGGAACGGGAGGGAAGCGCCCGTGATCGTCGCCCTCGTCGCCGCCTCCAACATCATCCTCGGCATCGCCTACACCGGCTACGGGATGATGACCGCCATGGAGATGAAACGGGACTGGCGCACGTTCGGCTTCTCCCACTTCGGCGCCGCCTGGATCCTCATGGCCTTCACCTGCGGGCCGCACCACCTCGATCACGGCCTCCATGTGGCGATCGACGGTCGCCTCGGCGGGCCGCTCGACCTGCTGGCGGTGGTGGTCGGCCTGCCGGTCGGCGTCATCTGGCTGGCCCTGCGGCTCGAGGCCTTCCTCGGCGGCCGCGGCGACCGCTTCATCCCCGGCGACCCCCGCTGGCTGCGGGCCGCGCCGATCGTCGGCGGTGTCTACGTCGCCGGCCTGGCCGTCGCCTGCGCCTTCGTGCTGGCCGGACCGCACGTCCGGCCGGGCCTGGCGGTGTGGGCCAACGTCATCCTCGTCGGGCTCTACATGGCCGTCGGCTGGTTCGTGCTGCGGACGCAGCTGGCCAACCGGCCGTCGATGGGCGGCTGGTCGGTGTCGGGCCTCTCGCTGTCGGTCATCTTCCCGACCTGCGCCCTGATGCACGCCGTGTGGGCGGTCTACGCCGTGGCCGGCCGCTACCAGCAGGACGGGCACGGCCTGACCATCGACTGGCTCTCGGTCCCGGCCGGGATCTACTTCCTGGCCGTCGTCCGCCGGCTCTACCAGGACACGTTGCGGGACTGGAACGACGGCCCCGGCGAGGTCACCGCCCCGGCCAAGCCCACCGCCGACCCCTCGCTCGCGCCGACCCGGGTCGGTGGCCGGCGCTGAGCCCGCCGGCGCCGGGGAAACCCGGCGCTCAGAAGAGGGCGCTGGCCATGGCCCGTCGGGCGGCCGTCACCCTCGGGTCGCCGGCCGGCGGCAGCTCCAGCAGGGCCACCAGCCGCTGACGGATGCGCTCCCGGTCGTCGCCGGCCGTGTGCCGCAGGGCCTCGACGAGGCGGCCGAAGGCCGGTTCGAAGTCGCCGGCCTGGGCCTCGAGGTCGGCGAGGTCGAGCACGGCGTCGACGTCACCGGCCTCCGCCCGGCGGACGAGTTCGGCCCGGTCGAGCCCGGCCGTCCGCACCGCCAGCTCCACCCGGGTGAGGGCCGGGCCGGCCCCGGGATGGCCAGGCGCCTCCGCCAGCGTCCGGCGGTAGGCCGCCGCCGCCTCTTCGAACCGCCCGGCGGCCTCGAGCCCGACGCCCTCCTCGTAGGCCAGGTCGGCCGGGGTCGGGCCGAGCAGCGTGAGCCAGTCCCGCACGGCCGCCTCGGGCAGCGCCCCGGTGAACTCGGCCACCTCCCGGCCGCCCTTGAAGCCCCGCACGGCCGGTATGCCCTGGATGCCGAAGGCGGCGGCCAGGCCGGGGTTGGCGTCGACGTCGACCTTGGCCAGCAGCCACGACCCGTCGGCCTCCCCGGCCAGCCGTTCCAAAAGCGGCCCGAGCTGCCGGCACGGCGCGCACCAGGCGGCCCAGAAGTCGACGACGACGGGCACGTCGCCGGAGCGGTCGATGACGTCGCGGGCGAACGTCTCCTCCGAGACGTCGAACACGGAGATGGAGGGGGAAGAGTCGGTGCCGTTCATATCCGGTGCCAACACCGGAGCCGGCCCCACTCTTCCGGCGTCCGGTCTCCGGTCAGACCACGTCGAGTGGCCGGTCGAGAGCGGCCAGCTTCTCGTCGGCGACGATCACATGGACTTCGCGCACCAGCCCGTCCTCTACCTCGAAGCTGAGCGCTGCCTCCCGGCGGCCCTGGAGGGAGATGACGATTCCGAGTTCGCCGTTGAGCGTGACCGGCTCGATGGCGGCCTCTGCGGCGTAGCGCTTGCCGAGGTTGGCCATGTAGCGGGCCAGGCGGTCGCGGCCCCGGATGGGATGGCGGGCGGCCCGCTTGTGGGGGCCGCCGTCGCTGACGAGGACGGCGTCCTCGGCCAGGAGCTTCACCAGCCCCTCCACGTCGCCGGCGGTGGTGGCGGCCAGCATCCCGGCCACCACCCGGGCCGCCTCGTCGTCGGGCGGCGAGTACCGCTGCGGACGGGCGTCGTGCACCCGCCGCCTCGCCCGGGAGGCCAGCTGCCGGCAGGCCTCGGGCGACTTCCCGACCGTGTCGGCGATCTCCTTGAACGGCACGTCGAACACGTCGGCCAGCACGAACACGACCCGTTCCACCGGGTTCAGCGTCTCGAGCACGTGGAGAAACCCGAGGGTGAGCGACGAGGCCCGCTCGGCCATCTCCTCCGGCCCGGGCCGGGACACGGCCAGCGGGTCGGAGGCGATCGGCTCGGGGAGCCACGGCCCGACGTAGACCTCCCGCTCGCGCCGGGCCGCCTTGAGGTGGTCGAGGGCGATCCGGGCCACCACGGTGGTGAGCCAGGCCGCCGGCCGGTCGATGCCGGCCGGCGGCCTGGCTCCCGAGAAGCGCAGCCATGCCTCCTGGACGACGTCCTCGGCGTCGGCCAGCGACCCGGTGATCCGATAGGCGATGCCGGTCAGCCGGCGCCGCTCGGCGGCGAAGATCGCCGTCCCGTCGTCCACCGGGCCGTCGTCGACCCGGCCGTCGCCGACCGGGCTCCCGACCACTGGGCCGTCAGCGGTCATCAGGCCACATCCTGCCGGGCCGGGAAGGCCCGCACGCCATCGGCCCGGCCGGCCGCCCGCCGGGCGGCGGCGGTGCCGGCCGCCTCGCCGCTGGAGAGGGCGCAGTCGGCCAGCCAGCCCCGGGGCCCGACCCAGTCGCCGGCCACGTAGACGCCGTCCGCGCCGGTGCTGTCGATGGCCGGCCGGCCGGCCAGCCCGCCGGTCGAAGGCGTCGGGGTGGCGCCGATCACCGTCATCCGCAGCAGGAAGCGCTGCTCCTCCACCATGGCGGGCTCGATGCCGGCCAGGCGGGCGTGCTCCTCGAGGCCGGCCCGCAGGGCGTCGGCCGGCGTGTCGTCACCGAACGGCAGGTAGTGCAGGACGTGCACCAGCCCGCCGCCGTCGGGGGCCAGGCCCTTGGCCGACGTGGCGTGGTCGACGAGGTAGATCGGCGGGTCCAGCCCGAACAGGACCGGTTGCGCCAGCTGCCGGCGCAGGCCGAGGTCGAGGCACGACGCCTCCGCCGCCGGCCCGAGCCCCGCCCAGGCCGCCGGCTTCTCGCCGAGCAGGGCCGCCGCCGCCTCCGGCGTCCCGGCCGCGACCACGACGGCCCCGGCCGAGATCTCGCGCCCTCCGGCCACGACGGTCAGGTCGCCGCCGGACCGGCGTTCCTCAGCAACGACAGGTGTTGCGGAGGAACGCCGAAGGGCAGAAGCCGGGGCGGTGATCGCACTGACCGCTGCGCCCGTCCGGATGTCGGCACCGTGGCGGCGGGCGGCGGCGGCCAGGCCGTCGACCAGCGACGCCCAGCCCCGGTCCAGGTAGTGGACGTTGTTGGCCAGGGCCATCTGGATCTGGCCGGCGGCCACCTCGGCGGACACGTGGTGCTCGTCGTTGAGGTAGGTCGTCGTCCGCACCAGGAACAGGGCGATCCGGCGGGCGTCCTCCGGCAGGTGGAAGCCGTCGAGCCACTGGCCGATGGTGAGGCCGGCGACGTCGCCCGGCCGCCACTTCTTCACCCCGGCCAGGAACCGGGCCAGCGCCACCTTGCCCCGCAGGCCCACCAGCCGGGAGCGCAGCAGCGTGGGCAGGTCGGCCGGCAGCACGTCGACCTTGTCGCCGAGCCGGCCCCGGGCTCCCTTCCCGGGCGGGAAGGCCCCGGTCACCGTCACCCCCAGCCGGGCGAGGACGGCCGTCGCCTCCCCGCCCTGGTAGAGGGCGTGGGCGCCGCGGTTGAACCGGTACCGCCCCCGCTCGTCGGTGCTGGCCCGTCCACCGGGGTGGTGGCCGTCGAGCACCACCGTCGATGCGCCGTTCCGGGCCGCTGTCGCCGCCGCTGCCAGCCCGGCCAGCCCCGCTCCGACCACCACGACATCAAAGCGCTCGTCCATCGTCGCCTCCCTGCGCCGAATGCGTTTTCTCCGTTGTCACCCCCTCGACGAGGTAGCCCCCCGAGTTGTGACAGCCGCTCTCCGGCTTTTGGAGGGCGTGGCGCACCGTGGCGGTGCGCCACGCCCCCCAAGAGCATTCGGGAATGGCTCATGGCCGGAACCAGAGGTTCCGGCCATGAGCTGGCGGAGCAGTTGCCGGAGGCTTTGGTCAGTGCCGACCGGCGCCCACGCGCTCGGCGTCGGGGTCGGCGTCGTCGTCGCCGGCCGCCACGCCCGCCGGAATGCCGGCCGGCGTCGGAGCCTCGGCCGGGGCCGGGGCGCCATCGACGGCCAGGTGGGGAAGGATCCGGTCCAGCCACTTCGGCAGCCACCAGTTGGCGTTGCCGAGCAGCTCCATCGTCGCCGGCACCAGCATGATCCGGACGATGGTGGCGTCGACGGCCACGGCCACCGCCAGGCCCAGGCCCATCAGCTTCATCTGCCGCAGGTCGGCGAGGACGAACATGCCGAACACCAGCACCATGATCAGGGCGGCGGCGGTGATCAGCCGGGCGGTCACAGCCAGCCCGGTGGCGACGCTATGGCCGTTGTCACCGGTGGCGTCCCACTCCTCCTTGATCGACGAGAGCAGGAAGACCTCGTAGTCCATGGAGAGTCCGAACACGATGGCGAAGAGCATCATCGGGGCCCAGGCCTCGATGGGGGCGCCGCTGACGCCCACGACCGAGCCGAGCCAGCCCCACTGGAACACCGCCACCATCACGCCGTAGGCGGCGCCGATCGACAGCAGGTTCATGAGGACGGCCTTGAGCGGCACGACCAACGACCGGAAGACCATGAGCAGCAGCAGGAAGCTGAGCAGCAGCACGGCGCCGATGAAGATCGGGAGCCGCTCGCCGATCTTGGTCGAGAAGTCCATGCCCAGAGCGGTGGTGCCACCGACGTGGACGTCGATACCGGTCCCGGCCTCGGCAGCCGGCAGGACGTCGTTGCGCAGGTGATGGACCAGCGACTCGGTCACCTTGTCCTGGGGGCCGGTCGTGGCGAACAGGGTGGCGATCGCCGCCTTGCCGTTGGGGCTGGACCGGAAGTCGGTGACCGTCTTGACGCCAGGGACCTCGCGCAGCGCGTCGGCGATGCCCGCCAGCGCGGCGGCGGAGCCCTGCGACGTGTCGGCCACGATGAGCATCGGGCCGTTGTAACCGGGGCCGAAGCCTTCGGCGTTGAGGTCGTAGGCCGTCTTGGTCGTGCTGCCCTTCGGGTTGTTGCCGGCGTCGGCCGAGCCGAGGCGCAGGCTGAACACCGGCAGGGCGGCGGCGGCTAGGACGAGGAAGCCGATGACGGCGACCGGGATCGGCCGGCGCTGGACGAAGTCGGCCCAGCGGGTCCAGATGCTGATCCGGGTGCGCACCGTGTTCTTGCGGTGGACCGACAGCTTGTCGATGTTGAACCCGATGAAGCCGAGCAGGGCCGGGAGCAGGGACAGGGCGGCGGCGACGGAGATCGCCACGGCGATGGACGTACCAACGGCCATGCCGTAGAGGAAGGGCAGGCCCATGAGCAGCATGCCGAGGACGGAGATCATCACGGTGCAGCCGGCGAACAGCACGGCCCGCCCGGCGGTGGTGACCGCCTCGACGACCGCCTCCTCCGGTGGCCGGAGCCGGGAGAGGGCGTCGCGGTAGCGGCTGACGATGAACAGGGCGTAGTCGATGCCGACGCCGATCCCGATCATCGACGCCACCTGGGTCGAGAAGTCCGGCGTGTCCATGAAGCGGGCCAGCAGGGCGATGAGGCTGGTGGCGATCATGATGCCGAGCAGGGCGGTGGCGATCGGGAGGCCCATGGCCAGCAGGGAGCCGAAGGCCACCAGCAGGACCACGATGGCGGCCAGCACGCCGAGCCCCTCGCTGGCGGGCATCTTCACCGCGTCGAAGCGGGGGTTGGTGAAGGCCACCCCGCCCTCGTTCCGCAGCGGCTGGGCCAGCTTCTTCAGTTCCACCACCGCGGCCTTGGTCCGGGCGTCCTGGCCCGGGTCGCTGAGCAGCGTGAAGTTGGCCATGGCGATATGCCCGTTGGCGGCGATCTGCGGCTGCTGCTGGACGAAGCCGACGCCGTTGACCTTGGCGGCCTGTGCCAGGAAGGTGCTGACGCCGGCCGGGTCCTTGGTGATGTCGCCGAAGACGATGGCCGAGTCCTCACCCGACTGGGCCGGGAACTGCGACTGCAGGAGGTCGTAGGCCTGCTGGGAGTCGGTGCCGCCGAGTCCGCCGAGGGAGGTCTTCCACTCTCCCTTGAAAGCCTGACCGGCGAAGACGGCGACGA
>JAICYE010000586.1 GCA_025934385.1 Acidimicrobiia bacterium
ACGTCGATGTCCAGCGGCCGCGGACCCCACCGCCGCTCCGGGGCGGGCGGCTCCCGGCCGGCCTCGGCCTCCAGCCCCTTGGCCACGCCGAGAAGCTCCCGGGGCGACAGCGCCGTCTCCACCGCCACCACGGCGTTGAGGTAGTCGGGCTGGGCCGGCCCACCGACCGGTTCGGTCTCGTAGACGGGCGAGATCGCCACCACCCGGCCGGCCCGGGCGGCCAGCCCGTCCAGCCCGAACTGCAGGTGGCCGGCCCGGTCGCCGAGGTTCGACCCCAGCCCCAGGTAGGCCCGCCGGGCGGCCGCCGGCGCCACTACCGCTCGATCCGGACGGCGACGTGGTCGATGTGGACGGGCAACGGCGGCCGCAGCTTCTTCACGGTGACGACGACCGCCCCGACCCGGGGGTCGGCCCGGCAGGTGGTGGCGATCCGGCCGGCCAGGGCCTCGAGCAGCGACAGCCCGCCCGCCTCCACGATCTGGACGATCTGGGCCGCCAGCCCGTCGTAGTCGATGGTGTCGGACAGGACGTCGCTGCGGCCCGCGGGACCGAGGTCGACCGACAGCTCGACGTCGACCTCGAACGGCTGCGCCCGGCCCTGTTCCTCGGGGAGGACGCCGTGGGCGCCGAGCGCCCGGATGCCCGACAGGATGATCGTGTCCATCGGGCGATGGAGCCTATGCGCCGCCCGGCGGCGCTAGGGAGTCCAGTGTCGCCGCTGCAGCGCTCCGATCCGGTCGACGGGCGGGATGCGCCGCAGGTAGCGGTCGGTGCTGGCCAGGCTCTCATGGCCGAGCTGGGCCTGGATGAGCTCGGCCGGCAGGCCCTCGGCGGCGAGCTCGGCGGCGTGGGTGTGGCGCAGCCCCTGGGCGTGAACCCGCTTGCCGATACCGGCCTTGGCCGCCAGCCGGGGGAGCAGCTGGCGCACGTAGGCCGGATGGAGCGGCCCGCCCGACAGGGTGCAGAACAGCGGAACGCCGCCGCCGAGCCCGAGGGCCGCCCGGACCTCGAGCCACTCCGCCACGATGGCCAGGGCGGCGGCGTCGATGCCGGCCATCCGGCCGTGCCCGCCGTCGCCGACCCGGATGACGCCGGCGCCGGCGTCGACATCCCCTGGCAGCAGGGCCAGCGCCTCGTCGAGCCGGAGACCCGCCCGGTAGAGGACGGCGACGAGGGCCCGGTTCCGGACGCCGGTGGGGGCCGTCGACGAGCAGGCGGCCAGCAGGGCCCGGACGTCGTCGGCGGTCAACAGCTCCGGAGGGAGCTTCCGGCCCTTGTTGGCCGGCACCGGCAAAGCGTCAGTTGACACTTACGGAAGAGTACGACCGGCGCTTCCGCCGGTGGGTGATTTCCCCGTCACCCACCGGCCATCGATCGTTCAGGCGACGTAGGCGCAGAAGGCGACCGCCACCACCGCCCACCGGGCGTTCGTGCCCTGCCCCACCTCGGCGGCGGTGGCCCGGGCGCCGCGGCCGTCGACGGGCATGATCTCGTAGAGGGCCACCCGGCCGGACAGGTCGCCGCCGTTCTCGCCTTCGATGGACGCCGCCGTCCCGACCAGGCGCTTGCCGTCCGGGCACAGGGCGGCGGCCCGCTTCGAGGCGTCGGAATTGAAGCCGGCGGCCGGCATCCGGGCGGTGACGACCTCGAAGCCGCTCATCCCGGCCGGACCGCGAGGCCCCTGTGGCCCGGCGGA
>JAICYE010000620.1 GCA_025934385.1 Acidimicrobiia bacterium
CGACGTGGCCTTCCTCGTCGACAACGCCGCCGCCGCCTACGGCGCCGCCACCGCCCGGGGCGCCACCGGCGTCGTCGCCCCCCACGGGGTGTCCGACGCCTCGGGCCGCATCGTGCGGGCCAGCGTGGCCACCTACGGCGAGACCCGGCACAGCTTCATCGAGCGGGACGACTACCTCGGCCTGTTCGCCCCCGGCTACGACGCTCCGTCGCTGGCCCAGCCGGTCGGCCCGGCCGTCGGGCTGACGAAGATCGACCACGTGGTCGGCAACGTCGAGCTCGGCAACCTTGGCCATTGGGTCGACTTCTACGCCCGGGTGTTCGGCTTCGAGGCGATGGTGCACTTCGACGACGACACGATCTCCACCGAGTACTCGGCGTTGATGTCGACGGTGGTGTGGGACGGGTCGAAGGTTGTCCTGCCGATCAACGAGCCGGCCGAGGGCCGGCGCAAGAGCCAGATCGAGGAGTACCTCGACTGGTACGGCGGGCCCGGCGTGCAGCACATCGCCCTGCGGACCGACGACATCGTCGCCACGGTGCGGGCACTGCGGGACCGGGGCGTGCGTTTCCTGCGGGTGCCGGCCGAGTACTACGACGACGCCAAGGTCCGCATGGCCGGCATCGAGCTGCCGTGGGAGGCGCTGGCCGATCTCGGGATCCTGGCCGACCGCGACCAGGAGGGCCACCTGCTCCAGGTCTTCACCGAGAACATGGGAGACCGTCCGACGCTCTTCTTCGAGATCATCCAGCGGGAGGGCGCCCGGGGCTTCGGCGCCGGCAACTTCAAGGCGCTGTTCGAGGCCATCGAGCGGGAACAGGAACGGCGGGGCAACCTGTAGTGCCCTTGTAGACGGCCGGGAGTTCATGCGGCCGTTCCGACGAGGGGGTAGCTTGCGCCCCCATGGCCCTCGACATCTCGGGTTCGGACGCGGGCGCCTACGCCGCCCGGGCCGTCAAGGTGAGCAAGATCTACGGGGAGGGCGACGCCGCCGTGCGGGCCCTCGACTCGGTCACGATCGGCTTCCCCAGCGGGCGGTTCACGGCCATCATGGGCCCGTCCGGCTCGGGGAAGTCGACGCTGATGCACTGCCTGGCCGGCCTCGACGCCGTCACCAGCGGCAGCGTCTTCCTCGGGTCGACCGACCTCTCGTCGCTTGACGACAAGGCGCTCACCCAGCTCCGGCGGGACCAGGTCGGCTTCATCTTCCAATCCTTCAATCTGCTCCCCACGCTGACCGCGGAGGAGAACATCACGCTGCCGCTCGACCTGGCCGGCCGCAAACCCGATGAGGGGTGGCTCGACCGGGTGATCGACACGGTCGGCCTGCGGCCGAGGCTGACGCACCGCCCGACCGAGCTGTCCGGCGGCCAGCAGCAGCGGGTGGCGGTGGCCCGGGCGCTGGCCACCCGGCCCCGGATCGTCTTCGCCGACGAGCCCACCGGCAACCTCGACTCCCGGTCCGGCGCCGAGGTCCTCGGCTTCCTGCGCCAGTCGGTCGACGA
>JAICYE010000527.1 GCA_025934385.1 Acidimicrobiia bacterium
GCTCAAGCGACCCGCACGATGAGGATGGCGAAGATCAGGGCCACCGCCCCGATCAGGTCCATCGACGACGTCACGAGCGGAATCCCGTGGTTGTCGGGGTCGAGCCCGAGGCGGTAAGCGAAGATGGCGCCGTAGTAGGTGATGGCCACGCAGGCCATGGTGGCCAGCAGCCCGCCGATGAGCGAGATGGCGATCATGCGCAGGGGCCCGGGGCTGGCCAGGCCCAGCAGCAGGCTCACCAGGTCGGCGGACACCGCCACCAGCGTGAAGACCGGAATGGCGAAGACGGCGATGAGCCGGAAGTCAGCCCGGGCGGCCCGCTGCGGCCGGCCCACGGGCTCGATGACGCCGAGGTGCAGCTTGGACGAGAGGCGGGAGGCCAGGATCCCGCCGAGCGCGCCGGTGTCCTCGAGGAACGGCGGCACGAGCACCAGCAGCGCCGGCAGCGTGGTGAAGGCCGCCAGCCGCTTCTCGATGGAGATGCCGGCGATGACGTCGATCGCCCCGGCCACCAGGAGGATCGGCAGCGACTCGGCCACGATCCGCCGGAGCAGCGGCAGGCCCGACCGGACGACACCGACGACGCTGACGGCGGCCAGGCCGGCGGTGACGGCGCCGAGCAGCGGCGACAGGAACGGCACCCCGACGCAGTACGTGGCCAGGAACAGCGCCGGCAGCGTTGCCATGTCCCCGGCGGCGGTGATGACGGGGGCGGCGACGCTGTCCATGTCCCAGCCGTAGCGGGCGGATCCCGCCGCCACGCCGACGGTGATGGCCAGCACGACCACCGACGAGATGATCCCACCGACCATGGAGATGACGACGAAGTCGAGCAGCGAGATGGACGGGAGGTCGAAGGCCAGGGCGATCGACTTGGCCAGCGCCGCCAGCGCCAGCGAGACGACGAACGTCAGCGTGACGGCGGCCAGCAGGTTCTGGCCGACGACGGTGGAGCGGCGCCGGGACAGCGTGAACGTGCCGGTGTGGATCGACGTGCCGAGCCGGCTGCCGAGCGCCCCGAAGATGTTGCCCCGCATGCCGATGGCCGCCGGGATCAGCACCAGCAGCCCGGGGAGCTGCTCCAGCGTGTGCTGGATGCTGCCCAGCGTCACGCCGGCGAGAAGGTCACCGCCCGACGAGATCAGCAGGGCGACGAAGCCGTCGCGGACGCCCTCCGTGTCGGGGCCGATCAGGGCGCGCAGCAGCCGGGCCGGCCATTCCCGGATGGGGGCCACGACTCGGAGGCTCCTGCAGCGGCTGCGCCCTGATCACGGCGCAGGATCATACCGGCGTCCTCCGGCGGACGGCCGTCGCCCGGTTCCGATCCGGGCCGGAAAGACTGTCATCAAAACGGAACATTTCGTTCGGTGACAGCCGGCCGGTTGGCCCGATGTGGTCTACAGCATCGTCGTTCGAGACTGATTCCGGAGAAGCGAGTGTTGCTGAGACACCTACGGCGGGGCCTGGCCCTCACCACGTTGTTCGTGGCCCTGGCGTGCGTCCCGGCGGCTCACGCCGTCGCCGACACCGGTTCCCCCACCGACCCCGGCACCGGGATCGACCCGACGACGACGCTGACCATCCCGCCGACCGACCCGGCGCCGGATCCGACCACGATCACTACCGACCCGTCCGCTACCGATCCCTCCACCACCGGCCCGTCCGCTACCGATCCCTCCGCCACCGATCCCTCCGCTACCGATCCCTCCACCACCGACCCGTCCGCCCCCGACCCGTCAGCCTCCGACCCGACTGCTACCGACCCGTCCACCACGACCACCACGGCGTCGGCCGGCGACTCCTCCCCCGACCCGCCGGCGCCGTCCTCCTCCTCGTCCACCACCACCACAACCGCGACCGACCCGGCATCCTCCACCCCGGCGACCTCCTCCCCGTCGCCGGGGGGCCACGGCCGGTCGACGATCACGACGCGGCCGTCGTCAACTCCCACAACGACACCGTCGTCGTCCACCACCACCGCTCCGGCCACCTCCCCGGCCGGGGCGGTGGTGGTCACCGGTCCCCCCGGAGGAAGCGGCGGCGGCTCCGATGCCGCCGGCGCCGA
>JAICYE010000328.1 GCA_025934385.1 Acidimicrobiia bacterium
ATCTCCTTGGCCACGTTGGGAGCCGAATAGTCGACGACGACAGTCTCGACGGTGGCGGCGGGCGTGACGCCGAGTCGGGGGTCGGCGGCCGTCTCGGCCAGCGCCCGGGCCAGGAAGGCGTCCTGCAGGGTGACGTTGATGAATCCCGGGCCGGCGATCTCCGGCGGATGGGCGATGTCGGCCAGCTCCACCCGGGCCACGATGTCCTGGGCCAGGTCGCGGGGCGGCCGGCCCGTCCGCTTGGCCAGGGCCATCGAGCCGTTGACCTGGTAGTCGGCCCGGTCGGAGCGGCGGACGACGGGGTCGGCACCCCGCAGCGACTCGTCCAGGGCGGCCAGAGCCCCGGCGAACCGCTCGCTCAGGAGGACGCTCGGATCGGCCACGCGCCGACCGTACCGCGGGCTCCGGCGCGCCCCCGCACCGATGCGGTCCGGTCGGAAAGGTGTGAATGGCGCTACGTCTGTTTCAGATGTGGTTAGTCTGGACATCTGTTAGCAAAGATGCACAAGACTTGAGGGGAGGCGGTTATGCACCGTCGATTCCTGTTCCCGCTGGCCGCGGGGGTTGTCGGGCTGCTGGCGATCTCACCTGTCTTCGCCGCCGAGCCGTCACCGGCCAAAGCGGGATCGGGGCCGGGCAAGGCCACGACGACGACGGCGGCCCACAACCCGCCGTCCACGACGGGCACGACGTCGTACTCGGCGCCGCCGCAGCAGGAGAGCCCACCGCCCGAGCAGCAGAGTCCGCCGCCCCAACAGAGTCCGCCGCCCCAACAGAGTCCGCCGCCCGAACAGGGCCCGGGCGCCGGGCCGCCCCCGAGCAGTGGCGGTGGCGGCGGCAAGTCGACGAGCGAGTGCGGCCAGCCCCAGACGAAGCAGGGCCCGGCCCCCCAGGTCGGACAGCCGCCCCAGAACTACCCGGCCGGTGACGCCGGCACCGTCGACATCGACCGTGCCTCTCCGACCGAGTTGCGGGTCGTCAAGGCCAACCCCAACAACGGCTGGCAGCCCGAGGTGACCGGTCCGTCCGGCCCCCGGATCACGGTGAAGTTCACGCACCCGGGCTACTCACCCTCGCTCGTCCACTTCGCCGCCTCGATGGACCAGGCGGGCCGCATGATCCACACGCGGGTGCAGAGCTGCGGCTGACCGCGGCCGTCCCGCCCCGGCCTGTCTAGCCTGAGCCGATGGGCCTGTTCTCCTGGATCGTCCTCGGGTTCCTGGCCGGGCTCGTCGGTGGCATGGTCACCGGCGCCCGGCAGGCCCGGGGGTGCCTACCCCGCATCATCGTGGGTGTGCTGGGGGCGCTGATCGGCGGGGCGCTGGCCCGGGCGGCCGGCATCGGGACGGTCTCGGGAGTGAACCTGGGGTCGATCGCCATCGCCGGCCTCGGCTCGGTGCTGTTGCTGCTCGTGCTCGAGGCGATCGAGCGCCGCTGATCATCGGCGGCGACGAGGCGGGCGAGTGCTACCCGTCCCGGGGCCGCACGAACAGCAACCAGGCCGCCAGCACCACCACCGGCGTCAGTTCGACGGCGCTCCGGAAGATGCGGTTGCGGGCCCTCGTGATGCAGCGCCGCACCTGGATCGACCGGGCCGAGCGGGCCGGGTCGGCGTCGGCGACGTGGTGGTAGTGCGACTTGTTCCGCAGCGCCGAGCGCACGACGAGCTCGCCGCAGTCGTTGTGGACGACCAGCGGGATGATGGCCGGCAGCGACAGGACGGCGGCCAGGGCCAGCACGATCGCCGGACGCACCCCCCGCTTCGCTCCCGTCGAGGTCACCCCAGGATCCGGCCCCGCAGCACGATGCGGACGGGCGAGCGCAGAACGCCGAGGTCGGCCCGGGGATCGCCGTCGACCACGAGGAAGTCGGCCGGGGCGCCCTCCTCCAGGCCGCCGTGGCCGAGCCAGCGCCGGGCGGCCCACGACCCGGCGGCCAGGGCGGCGTCGGCTGGGAGCCCAACGGCGTGGAGGGCCAGGATCTCGTCGACGACCCGGCCGTGGCGGACGTAGCCGCCGGCGTCGGTCCCGCAGTAGATCGGGACGCCGGCCTCGAAGGCGGCCCGGATCCGGGCCCGGGCGGTGCCGTGCAGGCGGTCCATCCGCTCGGCGTAGACGGGGAACTTGGCCCGGGCGGAGTCGGCGATGCCGGGGAAGTTGTCGATGTTGATCAGCGTCGGCACCAGCGCCGCGCCACTGGTTGCCAGCCGGGCGACGAGGTCCTCGGTGAGGCCGGTGCCGTGCTCGACGGAGTCCACGCCGGCGTCGATGAGGTCGGGAAGCGCCTCCTCGGAGAACACGTGGACGGCGACCCGCGCCCCGGCCTCGTGGGCCCGGGCCACGGCCGCCCGCAGGGCGTCGGCCGGCCACAGCGGCGTGAGGTCGCCGACGCCGCGGTCGATCCAGTCGCCGACGAGCTTCACCCAGCCTCCACCGCCGGCCGCCGCCTCCCGCGCCACCGTCTCGACGAGCTCGTCCGGCTCGACCTCCACCGCCGTCTGCGGTGAGTACCGCTTCGGACGGGCGATGTGGCGGCCGCAGCGGAGGATGCGGGGGGCGTCGGGCTCGCCGTCGAGGAACCGGGTGTCGGCCGGGGAGCCGGCGTCGCGGATCAGCAGGGCCCCGGCGGCGGTCTCGGTCCGGGCCTGGGCGTGGAGCTCGTCGTGGTCGTGGACCGGCCCGTCGGGGCCGAGGCCGATGTGGCAGTGGGCGTCGACGAGGCCCGGCACGACGAACCCGCCGGCCGCCACCGTCTCGGCCCCGGGCACGGCCTCGTAGGTGAGCCGTCCGTCGACCACCCAGACGTCGCGCTCCTCCTCGCCGGGCAGGAGCACGCCCCGGACGTGCAGTGCATTCGTCATCGGACGGCGATGCTACGAGACGCCGCGCCGGTTCCGGCGTTCGTCACCGCGTCATGCCCGCGGTGAGGAACGCCGGCTCCCGGGGTAGCGCATGACCGTGCCCGCTCCGGTGTTCGGCGGCGACTTCCCCGATCCGTTCGTGCTTCCCGCCGACGGGCGGTACTTCGCCTACGGAACGCAGACCGCCGCCGTGAACGTCCAGGTGATGACATCGGTCGACCTGCGGCGGTGGGAGCACCTCGGCGACGCCCTGCCGGAGCTCCCGACGTGGGCCGAGCGGGGGAGGACGTGGTCGCCGGCGGCGCTGCTCCGGCCGGGCACCGGCGGCGTCGTGCTGTACTACGCCGTCCGCCACCGGGCCGCCGGCAGGCAGTGCATCGCCGTGGCCACCGCCTCCGACCCGGCCGGGCCGTTCGTGCCCCTGGACGCGGACGGGCCCCTCGTCTTCCAGGCCGAGCGGGGCGGCTCGATCGACCCCAGCCCCTTCGTCGACGCCGACGGCCGCCCCTACCTGGTGTGGAAGAGCGACGACAACGCCATCGGCCGCCGGCCGAGCCTCTGGGGCGCGCCACTGCGGGACGACGGGCTGGCCCTGACCGGGCCCCCGGTCGAGCTGCTCCGCCACGACGCCGTCTGGGAGCGGCCGCTGATCGAGGCGCCGTCGCTGGTACGGACGGGGGACGGCGCCTACGTCTTGTTCTACAGCGGCGGATGGTGGGAGTCGGCCGGGTACGCCGTCGGCTGGGCCACCGGCCCGGCGCCCCTCGGCCCGTTCCGCAAGGAGGCCGTCGACGGGCCGTGGCTGGCATCGATGCCGGGGATGGCCGGGCCCGGCGGCGCCGAGGTGTTCCACATCCCCGGAGAGCAGGGCGCGGCCGGGGCGTGG
>JAICYE010000180.1 GCA_025934385.1 Acidimicrobiia bacterium
GACCGACACCTCGGACGGGAGCGGCGGAGCCCAGGTCGTCGACGTCACGAGCGGCGGGCCGGCCCAGAAGGCCGGGATCGCCGCCGGTGACCTCATCGTCACCGTCGACGGGAAGCCGGTGTCGACCGCCGACTCGCTCTCCGGGCTGATCCAGGCCCACCAGCCGGGCGATACGGTGCAGGTCGTGGTGGAACACGACGGCGCCTCCCGTACGGTCACCGTGACCCTGGGCACGAAGCCGGCCAACTGATGGCGGCCGGCACCACCAGCTTCCGGGGCGGCGCGGCCGACGCCGGGCGCGGCGAGGCCGAGGCCGTCGAACGGGCCATGTTCGAGGTCAAGCGGGTGATCGTCGGGCAGGACCGGGTCATCGAGCGGCTGTTCGTGGCGCTGATCGCCCGGGGCCACTGCCTCCTCGAGGGTGCCCCCGGCCTGGCCAAGACGCTGGCCGCCGAGACCCTGGCCACCGTGGTCGGCGGGTCGTTCGTGCGGCTGCAGTTCACCCCCGACCTCGTCCCCTCCGACATCGTCGGGACCCGCATCTACCGGCCGTCGAGCGAGCGGTTCGACATCGAGCTCGGCCCGATCTTCGCCAACGTCGTGCTGGCCGACGAGATCAACCGGGCCCCGGCCAAGGTCCAGTCGGCGCTGCTCGAAGTGATGGCCGAGAGCCACGTCTCGGTCGGGGGCGTGACCCACGCCGTGCCGGAGCCGTTCATGGTGCTGGCCACCCAGAACCCCATCGAGAGCGAGGGCGTCTACCCGCTGCCCGAGGCCCAGCGCGACCGGTTCCTGATGAAGGTGCTGATCGGCTTCCCGACGGCCTGGGAGGAGGCGACGATCGTCCGGCGGATGGGCGTCGACCCGCCCAGGCCGGAGCAGGTCTTCCCGGTCGGCGAGGTCGAGCGTCTGCAGCACGCCGCCGATGCGGTGTTCGTCCACGACGGCGTCCTCGACTACGCCGTGCGCCTCGTGCTGGCGTCGCGTGTCCCGGCCGAGCACGGCCTGCCCGACCTCGGGCCGCTGATCGCCCACGGCGCCAGCCCCCGCGCCACGCTCGGGCTCGTCGCCTCGGGGCGGGCGCTGGCCCTCATGCGGGGCCGGAACTACGTGCTGCCCCAGGACATCTTCGACGTCGGCCCCGACGTCCTCCGACACCGGCTGCTGCTGTCCTACGAGGCGCTGGCCGACGGCGTCGAGGCCGAGCAGGTGGTCAACCGGATTCTCTCCACCGTCCACGCCCCCCGGGTGGCCCCGAGTCAGGACACGCCGGAGGTGCTCGAGTCGGCGTCCTGAGGTTCGGCGGCCGGAGGCGTCAGGCCGCCGGAGGGCGCCGGAGGCGTCATCGGCAGGGTGACCATGAAGTAGGCGCCGCGGCCGTTCGGGGGCGAGCCGGCCCGGACCCGGCCGCCGTGGGCGGCGACGATGGCGGCCACGATCGACAGGCCGAGGCCGGTGCCGCCTCCACCGGAGCCGGACGGGCCAGTCCGGGCCCGGGAGCTGTCCGGGCGCCAGAAGCGCTCGAAGACCCGGTCCTCCTCGCCCGGCGGCAGGCCCGGGCCCTCGTCGGCCACCTCGAGGATCGCCTGCCCGTCCGACGACCGGACCCGGACGTGGACGGCGGTGCCGGCGGGCGTGTGGACCCGGGCGTTGGCCAGCAGGTTGCCGGCCACCTGACGGAGACGGGCCTCGTCGCCGCTGACCACCAACGAGTCGGGGTGCTCGAAGCTGACGGGGCGGGACGGGTCGATGGCCGACACGTCGGCCAGGGCGTCGCCGGCCACGCGCACCAGGTCGACCGGCTGGCGTTCCAGCGGCCGGCCCTGGTCGAGGCGGGCCAGGAGCAGCAGGTCCTCGACGAGGACGCCCATGCGGGCGGCCTCGTCCTCGATGCGGCGCATCGCCCGGGCCAGGTCCTCGGGCCGGTCGGCCGCCCCCCGCCGGAACAGCTCGGCGTAGCCCCGGATCGCCGTCAGGGGCGTGCGCAGCTCGTGGCTGGCGTCGGCCACGAAGCGGCGCAGCCGGTCCTCCGAGGCCGCCCGTTCGGCGCAGGCCGTCTCGATCTGGGCCAGCATGGCGTTGAGGGCCAGGCCGAGGCGACCGATCTCGGTGTCGGGTTCCGCCGGCTCGACCCGGCGGGACAGGTCGCCGCCGGCGATGTCGTCGGCGGTGGCGGCGATCCGCTCCAGCGGTGACAGCCCGAGACGGACGACGGCCAGCGACAGGGCGGCCAGGAACAGCAGGACGGCGACGGCGGCGAACACCTCGATGCCGACGAGCCGGTGGAGCGTCTGGTCGAGATCGGTGGTGGGAAAGGCGACGTAGAGCGTGTCGCCGTCGTCGTCGGAACTGGCCAGGACCCGGTAGCGGACGGAGCTGCCGGCCGATCCCACCGTGGCGAACCGCTGGCCGTCGTCGGGCGGGTCGGGGAGCTTGGGGATGGGGCGGGACGGCTCGGCGTACTGCACCGCCGTCCCGTTGGGGCGGCGGAGCTCGCCGAACGTGCCGCTGGGGATGACCGATCGGCCCGACGGCAGCCGGCGGGTGAACCGCCCGCCCTGGGCCAGCTCGTTGACGACGGCCGTCTGGCTGTCGCGCAACTGGGCGTCGAGCCGGGCGTGGAGGTAGTCGGCCAGAGCCTTGTAGACGCCGGCGCCGCTGGCGCCGAGGCCGACGACGGTGAGCGCCAGGAGCCCGGCCACCAGCCGGGCCCGCAGGGACCGCATCAGCCGGGGGGCCGCAGCGTGTAGCCGACGCCCCGCACGGTCTGGATCAGGCGCGGCTCGGTGGCGTCGACCTTCTTGCGCAGGTAGGAGATGTAGGTCTCGACGATGCTGCCGTCGCCGCCGAAGTCGTAGTTCCAGACGTGGTCGAGGATCTGGGCCTTCGACAGCACCCGGCGGGCGTTCATCATCAGGTAGCGGAGCAGCTTGAACTCGGTGGCCGTCAGCTCGACCGGCTGGCCGGCCCGCCAGACCTGGTGGCTGTCCTCGTCGAGCTCGAGGTCGGCGATCTGGAGCCGGCCGCTCTGCTCCGGGCCGCCGGCCGTCCGCCGCAGCACGGCCCGCACCCGGGCCACGAGCTCCTCGAGGGAGAACGGCTTGGTGACGTAGTCGTCACCGCCGATGGTGAGCCCGGCCACCTTGTCCTCGGTGGCGTCGCGGGCGGTGAGGAAGACGATCGGCACCCGCATCCCGTCGGCCCGCAGCCGGCGGACGACCTCGAACCCGTCGAGGTCGGGGAGCATCACGTCGAGCACGACCAGCTCCGGCCGGAACGTCGCCGCCCGCTCCAGCGCCTGGCGCCCGTTGGCGGCCACGGCGACCTCGAAGCCCACGTAGCGCAGGGCGGTGGAGACGAGATCGGTGATGCTGTCCTCGTCGTCGACGACGAGCACCCTCGCTTCCGGCACGGCGCTCATTCTCCCAGTCCAGCGGGCGCGGCTGGGAAACCCCTGGGAGTTGCCTGGGGAAGTCCTCGAACCACGTTGGGCGGCGATCCTCCTGGGGTACCTTCCGACCCATGCCGGCAAAGCTGCTGAAACCACGCGTGCTGGTGGCGGCGGTGATCGTGGTCGTGGCCGCCTTCGCCATCGCCTACTTCGCCTTGTTCAACACCGACTCGCCGTCGAAGCTGACGCTGCAGACGAAGGGGTCGACCGCCGCCGCCCCGACCGGCGATCTGGCCGGGACATGGACGGTGGCCGACGGGTCGGTGGCCGGCTACCGGGTGCGGGAGAAGCTGGCCCAGCTGCCGGCTCCGAGCGACGCCGTCGGCCGCACCGGCGCCGTCACCGGCCAGGTGACGATCGCCGACCAGGGCGGCGCCTACCGGGCCGGGAGCGCCAACTTCGCCGTCGACGTGTCACAGCTCCGCAGCGACCAGGACAAGCGGGACAACAAGATCCGCTCGATCGGGCTGGAGACCGAGAAGTACCCCCAGGCCACCTTTGCCGCCGTCGGGCCGATCGCCATCCCCGACGACGCCGTGAAGGGCACGGCAATACGGGTCCAGGCCGACGGCGACCTCACGCTCCACGGCATGACGAAGCGGGTGACGATCCCGCTCGACGTCCAGCGGGACGGCGCCCAGCTCAAGGTCGTGGGCAACTACCAGTTCGGCTGGGCCGACTTCGGGATGACGGCGCCGAGCCTCCCGCCGTTCGTGTCGGTGACCGGGAACCCGACGCTGGAGTTCGAGCTGCACCTGTCCAAGCAAGCCTGAGCCAGCCGGTGACGACGATCGTGACCGCTGCCGCCGCGACCCACGGCGCGAGCCGATCGGGGAACAGGACGCCGCGGACGTAATGCCGCAAGAACCCGTCCGCCGCCGGTGCCTGCCCCGCCCAGGCCCGGAGGTGCTCCTCCAGCGACGTCAGCGGGCAGTCGTAGCGGAGTGTGACCGCCCCGACCGCCCAGGCGACGAGCGCCAGATGGGCGGCGAGCAGCGAGCGTCGGCGCCAGCGCCAGGCTGCCCACCCGCCGAACACCAGCACGGCCAGATAGGCGAAGTGCAGCCCGACCACCATGTCGGCCAGCGCGGACCAGATGCCGGACACCCGCCGACGGTAGCGCTGGCGCCGCCGCGAGCGCTATCGGCGACCGCCGCTCCGCGGCTCCCGGCTACGGGGCATACCAAGGCGCTGAGCCACGTCGCGCTCGCTGGTGCCGGTCCGGGCTGCCGGATGCCGGGCGGAGGACACTCAGCCCGCGCACTCGCTGAGGCCGATCTCGGCGTTGAACGGGCCGGTCTCGTCGTAGTCGACGTACCAGCCCGGGACGTCGGCCGGAGCGGGGAAGTCGGCCAGGTCGGCGAGACCCTCGGCCACGGCGGCGGCGCCGCCGGCCCGGGCCAGCCAGGCGGTGAAGGTCTCGGCCGCCTCCCGCTCGGCGGCGAAGCGGCCCACCAGCCGGACGGTGGCCTCGGCGCAGGCCTTGGCCGGCAGCCGCAGCGCCTTACGGCCGAACTCCACCGAGGCGTCGCCCAGGTGACCGCCGAGCAGCAGCTGGTAGCCGGGGGCGGATCGGCCGTAGGCCCGGCGCTCGACGCCGAAGAACCCGATGTCGGCGGTGTGGTGCTGCCCGCAGGAGTTGGTGCAGCCGGAGATGTTGACCCGGACGCCGCCGACCTCCGCCAGGCCGGCGTCCTCCAGGGCGGTGTCGATCGCCGCGGCCAGGCCCCGGGACTGCGTCACGGCCAGGTTGCAGGTGTCGGCCCCGGGCAGCTCACGACGTCGCGGGCGAGCTCGGCGCCGGGCCGGGCCAGGCCGAGCGCCTCGAGCCCGGCGTGGAGCTCGGGCAGCTGCGATTCAGCCAGGCCGCGGAAGACGACGTTCTGGCGGTTGGTCACCCGCACCTCGGCGCCGAGGCGGCGCTGCAGCGCAGCCAGGCCGTCGAACTGGTCGGCGGTGACGTCGCCGAGGCGGCAGTGGGCGTAGGCGGACACGGTGCCCCGGGCCACGCCCCGCACGACGTTGGCCCGCTGCCAGCGGGCGTACGGGCTGCCTCCGATGATCGCCACCGGGACCGCCCCCGGC
>JAICYE010000583.1 GCA_025934385.1 Acidimicrobiia bacterium
AGACGGCCATGCGCATTCCCGGCGGCGATGCCGTTCAGCGGGTCTACGCCGTGCCGGGCTCGGGCCGGGACCACTCCGGCGGGCTCGTCGTCGTCGACGTGGACAACGGTTCGCCGGTGCCCCTGGCCGTGGCCTTCGCCGTCCGCCCCTACAACCCCGACGGCCTGGCGGCGGTCGGCGAGATCGCCCTCGACGGCACCACGGTGACGGTGGACGGCCACGCTGCGCTGCTGCTGCCCCGGGCCCCGGCCGGGGTGGCGGGATCGACGTTCGAGGCCGGCGACTGCCTGCACCGGGTGACCGCCGGGCAGGCGGTGCCCGGCGAACTACAGGTCCATGACGCCGACGGGCTGGCGCAGGCGGCGTTCGTCTACCCGCTCGCCCCGCGGGCCGCCCTCCGCATCGGGATGCCGCTGTCGCCGGAACGGCGCAGCCGGCGCCGGGCCGGCGTCTCGCACCAGACGGCGCAGCCGCAGCCGCAGCCGCCGGGGCCGCCGGAGCCGGCCGACGTGGTCCGGGGCTGGCAGGCCCGCCTCCGCCGCGGCGCACGGTTCGACCTGCCCGATCCCCGCCTACGGGCCGCGGTCGACGCCAACCGGGCCTTTCTGCTGCTGTTCCACACCGGCGACGGCATCTCGCCGGCGCTCCGGGGCACCCGGCCGGTGTCGTTCCGGGAGGCCGCGCCGATGGTGGTGGCGCTCGACCGGTTCGGCTTTCACACCGAGGCCGCCGAGGTGCTGCGGGCCCGGCCCTGGCGTTCACCGGGAAGCGACTCCGGCCGCTTCCTCGTATGGGAGGCCTACGCCGGCGGGCTGTGGGCTCTGGGCCAGCATCACCGGATGACCGGCGACACCGCCCTGCTCGCCGAGCTCATCCCGGCCGTTCGGGAAGGGGTGCGGCTCCTGGCCGGCCACCACGTCGTCACCGGGCTGCCCTACCAGCAGGGCTTCTGGTGCGTCCGGGGCCTCGTCGACGGCGGCTGGCTGCTGCGCCTGGCCGGCGACGACGCCGTCGCCGCCGAGGCCGAGGCCGCCGCCGCCCAGCTGCGGGACGCCATCACCGCTTCGCTGGAGGACGGCGCCGCCCGGCTCGCCCGGGTGGCGATGCCGGCCGCGCCCGGACGGGGGCTCGACGCCGGGATGGTCGGCTCGCTCGACGCCTGTGCGCCGCTCGGCCTTTTGCCGGCCGACGATCCCTGGGTGACCGGAACGCTCGACGTCGTACGGGAGCACTTCTGCCTCGGCGACGCCTTCTTCGACGCCCTCTCCCGCTCCGGCCTCCGCCCGGCCCTGACGCTGCAGTTGGCCGCCTGCGAACTCGGGGCCGGCGACCACCGGGGCTGGCGGAGGCTGCGCCGGGTGCTCGACGGAGCCACTCCGACCTTCGCCTGGCCGGAGGTGACGCACCCCCGGCTCGGCGGCGGCTGCGGCGGCGCCGGACATCACGGCGGCGCCGCGGCCGGGTTCCTCGACGTCGTCCGCCAGGCCCTGGTCCGGGAGACGCCGGCCGGCGGGCTGGCCCTCCTGACGGTCTTCCCGCCGGAGTGGGCCGGCCAGCCGCTCGAAGTCCACGACGCCCCGACGCACCACGGCCGCATCTCCTACGCCCTCCGCTGGCACGGCGACCGTCCGGCGCTGCTGTGGCAGTGCGAACGCCCCGGCGTCGCCCTCGCCGTGCCCGGTCTCGACCGCTCGTTCTCGACCGCGGAGCAGTCCGGGGAGGTGCTGCTG
>JAICYE010000087.1 GCA_025934385.1 Acidimicrobiia bacterium
AGATCGTGCCGTTGGCGATCTCGACGGCCTCGTCCTCGCTGTCGTAGGGCATGATCACCAGCACCGGCCCGAAGATCTCCTCCTGGGCGATCGTCATGTCGGGCCGCACCCCGGAAAACACGGTGGGCCGCACGAAGTAGCCCCGCTCCAGGCCCTCCGGCGCATCGGGCCCGCCGGTCACCAGCTTCGCCCCTTCGGCGATGCCCTGCTCGATGTAGCCGCGGACCCGGTCGCGCTGGGCGGCGGAGATCACCGGACCGAGGTTGGTGCCCTCGGCCAGCGGGTCGCCGACCCGGTAGGCCTCGGCTTTGGCGGCGGCGATCCGCTCGGCGTCGGCCAGTCGGTCGGCCGGGACGAGCATGCGGGTGAGCGCCGTGCAGGTCTGCCCGGAGTTGAGATAGCAGTTGGTGACGCCGGCGGCGACCGCCTTCTCGAGGTCGGCGTCGGGCAGGATCACGTTGGCCGACTTGCCGCCGAGCTCCAGCGCCACCTTCTTCACGGTGGCGGCGGCCAGCTCCGCCACCCGCTTCCCGGCCCGGGTCGAACCGGTGAAGCTCACCATGTCGATGTCGGGGTGGGCGGCGATGGCCTCGCCCACCACCGGGCCGACGCCGCAGACGAGGTTGAAGACGCCGGCCGGCACGCCGGCCTCGTCGATCACCTCGGCGAGGACGAAGGCGTTCAGCGGCGCCACTTCCGACGGCTTCAGCACGACGGTGCAGCCGGCGGCCAGCGCCGGTGCCACCTTGGCGACGATCTGGTTGAGCGGGTAGTTCCAGGGCGTGATGGCGCCGACGACGCCGATCGGCTCCTTCACCACCAGGCTGTTGCCGACCTCCTCCTCGAACGGAAAATCCCGCAGGATCTGGGCGTAGTTGCCGACCTGGGCGACCGGCAGGCCGACCTGGATCATGTTGGCCAGCTTGAGCGGCATGCCGACCTCGGTGGCGATGAGCTCGGCCAGCTCACCCTGGCGGGCGGCCAGGGCCTCCTGGATCCGCTGCAGATGCTTGGCCCGCTCGTCGGGGGCGGTGGCCGCCCAGCCCGGAAAGGCGATCCGGGCGGCGGTGACGGCCCGGTCCACGTCGGCGGCGACGCCGTCCGGCACGCGGCCGACGATCTCCTCCGTGGCGGCGCCGTGGACGTCGATGGTGCCGGTGCCGCCGGAGGGAACCCATGCTCCGTCGATGTAGATGGTGTCGCGTTCGATCACCGGCGTGTCCTCCTGTCGTGCTGGCCATGGGGGGCGGAATCGGCTCTCGACCCTAGAGTGTGGTCGATGAGCGATCGCTTCCTCCGAGCGTGCCGGCGTGAAGCGGTCGACTGCACCCCGGTGTGGTTCATGCGCCAGGCCGGGCGGTACCTGCCGGAGTACCAGGAGGTCCGGGCCGGGCACGGCATCCTCGAGGTCTGCAAGACGCCCGCGCTGGCGGTGGAAGTCACGCTGCAGCCCGTCCGGCGCTTCGCCGTCGACGCCGCCATCATCTTCGCCGACATCCTCCTGCCGCTGGAGCCGATGGGCCTCCAGGTGTCGTTCGCGGCCGGGGAGGGGCCGGTGATCGCCAACCCGGTGCGGACGGCCGCCGACGTCGCCGCCCTGCAGGCGGTACGGCCCGCCGACGATCTCGGCTTCGTCCTCGATGCCATCGGCCAGGCCCGCTCGGCGCTGGCCGGCGAGGTGCCGCTGATCGGCTTCGCCGGAGCGCCGTTCACCCTGGCCAGCTACGCCATCGAGGGCGGCGGCTCCCGCAACTACGTCGAGACGAAGCGGCTCATGTACACCGATCCCGAGGCCTGGCACGACCTCATGGCCCGCTTGGCCGACGCCGTGGCCGGATTCCTCCTGGCCCAGGTGGCCGCCGGGGCGCAAGCGGTGCAGCTGTTCGACTCCTGGGTCGGCGCCCTCTCCCCCGACGACTACGCCGAGTACGCCTACCCCTACACGCAACGGATCTTCGCCGCCCTGGCCGGCCGCGGCGTTCCCCGCATCCACTTCGGGACGGGCGCCACGACGCTGCTGCCACTGATGGCCGGCGCCGGCTGCGACGTCGTCGGGCTCGACTGGCGCGTTCCCCTCGACGAGGGCTGGGAGGGCGTTGGTCACAAGAAGGCGATCCAGGGCAACCTCGACCCCGTCGTCCTCTTCGCCCCCGAGGCGGAGATCGAACGGCGGGTGCTCGACGTCGTGAAGCGGGCCGACGGTCGTCCCGGCCACATCTTCAACCTGGGCCACGGGGTCCTGCCCGGAACGCCGCCCGAAGCCGTCGGCTTCGTGGCCGACCTCGTGCACCGGGCGACGAGGCGCTCGCCGTGAGCACGGCTGTCATCTTCCTGATGGCGCTGGGCGGGCCCGATTCGCTGGAGAACGTCGAGCCCTACCTCCTCCATCTCCGGGGCGGGCGGCCGACGTCGCCGGAACTCGTCGAGGAGATCCGGGAACGCTACCGGGCCACCGGCGGGCGGTCCCCGGTCCTCGACATCACCCGGCAGCTGGCCGCAAAGCTCGAAGCCCGCCGGCCCGTGCGGGCGGTCGTCGGTCTGCGTCACTGGCACCCGTTCATCGCCGAGGCCTGGGCCGACGTCGTCGCCCTCGAGCCCGAGCGGGTAGTGGCCGTCTGCCTGGCGCCGCAGTACTCGGCCATGACCGTCGGGAAGTACCTGGAGGCGCTGGCCGACGCCCGCACCGACGTCGGCGGCGGCGACATCCCGCTCTCGGCGGTGCGGTCGTGGGCCACGCATCCCGGCCTCGTCACCGCCCTCGGCGACCGGATCGGCGCCGCCCTGCGCCGCTTCCCCGAAGCGCAGCGGCGGGCCGTGCCGGTGCTCTTCACCGCCCACAGCCTCCCCGAGCGCATTCTTCGCGACGGCGACCCCTACCCCGACGAGGTGCGGGCCACGATCGAGGCCGTGATCGCCCGGCTCCCGGCCGGGCAGCCGACGGCCTTCGCCTATCAGAGTCAAGGCCGGTCGCCGGAGCCGTGGCTCGGGCCTGAGGTCGAGCCGACGCTCGACCGCCTGGCCGACGGCGGCGTTCCCGGGGTGGTGATCGCCCCGATCGGGTTCGTCTCCGACCACGTCGAGACGCTCTACGACATCGACGTCGAGTTCCGGGCCCGGGCCGAGAAGCTCGGCCTGCGGCTCGAACGGATGGAGATGCCCAACGCCGCCGACGACCTCGCCGATGTTCTGGCGGCGCTGGTCGACGAGCAGCTCTCCGGGTGAAGGCCGCGCCGGCGGTCGTGGTGGTCGGCGGCGGTGTCGCCGGGCTCACCACCGCGCTCGACCTGGCCGAGGCCGGCGTCGCCGTCACCCTGATCGAGGCCGGCGACCGCTTCGGCGGCAAGATCAGCACCTCCCGGGTCGACGGGCTCGTCGTCGAGGGTGGCGCAGACTCGTTCCTGTCGACCAAGCCGGCCGGGCTGGCCCTCTGCCGGCGCCTCCGGATCACGGACCGGCTGGTGAACTCCAACGCCTGTGACCGGCGCACGTTCGTGTGGTCCCGGGGTCGGCTGCGGGAGCTGCCCGAAGGCCTCGTGCTCGGCTCGCCGGCCCGGGCCTGGTCACTGCTCCGCTCGGGGCTCCTGTCGCCGCTGGGCGCCGCCCGCCTGGTGGCCGACGTCGCCGTGCCGCGGCGCCGGCCCGGTCAGGACGACGGCCGCTCCGGGCCGGACGGCACCGATGAGACGGTGGCGGCGTTCTTCACCCGGCGCCTCGGCCAGGAGGCCTACACCCGGGTGGTGGAGCCCCTGCTGGCCGGGATCCACGCCGGCGATGCCGCTCGCCTGAGCCTTCCGGCGACGTTTCCTCGTTTCCTGGAGATGGAACGCCAGCACGGCGGCCTCGTACGGGCGGCGGTGGCCGGTCGCGGCCCGAACGTTTTCCGGCGCAAGGCAACGGCCGGTCCGGTGGGACCTGTGCCCGCCGGACGGACACCGTTCGTCTCGTTCCGGACCGGTATGGCCGAACTGACCGAGGCGCTGGTCGGGCGGCTGCAGGCGCTCGGCGCCGACCTGCGCCCCGGTCGGGCGGTGGTCACGATCCGGGCCGTCGGCGATGGCTACGAGGTCGTGGTCGACGGGGGCGACGCCCTCCCGGCGGAGGCGGTGGTGGTGGCCACGCCGGCGCCGGTGACGGCGATGCTCCTGCGGGACCTCTGCCCGGCGGCGGCCGCCCTGCTGGAACAGATCCCCCACGCCTCGACGGCCACCGTCTCGCTGGCCTATCGCGTCGACGACGTCGGTACGGCGCCGGCCGGCTACGGCTTCGTCGTCCCCCGGGCCGAGGACCGCCACCTCCTGGCCGCCACCTGGGGGTCGGGCAAGTGGCCGGGCCGGGCGCCCCCCGGGCAGGTCCTCGTCCGGGGCTACGTCGGCGGTGTCGGCCGGGAGGCGGTGCTCGACGCCGACGACGACGGACTCGTGCACCTGGTGCGGACCGAACTGGCCGCCCTGGCCGGGATCCGGGGCACCCCCGTCCACCGGGAGGTCCACCGCTACCCGGCGGGAATGCCGCAGTACACCGTCGGCCATCTCGGCCGGGTGGAACGGATCCGACAGGCGCTGGCCGCCTGCCCCGGCCTCGTGGCGACCGGTGCGGCCTACGGCGGCGTCGGGATCCCGGACTGCATCGCCGACGCCCAGGGCACCGCCCGGGCGGTACTGGCCGGTCTGGGCCGTTCGGGCGAAACGAGCGGCTAGGGCGGCGGTCGGGAGCGGGCCCCAATAGGTCCCGACAGGCAGGGACCTCCCGAATCGGGGCGAATATGTCACGGACAGTGGTAACGGGCCGTTGGGCCGGCCGTTGCCGTCACGTCTCTCCGGGGGTCTCCGATGGTGCCAACGCGACCGGCTGCTCGCAGGCTGTCCCTGCGCCGGGCCCTCGTCGCGGCCGTGGTGGCCGGGCTGTCGGTCGCCGGCGCCGTCACCGTCGTCGTCGGTCCGACCTCGGCGCCGGCGGGGGCAGACACGACGGCCTCGACGGACACGACGAGCAGCACCGACCCGACCACGACGACCACCACCGAACCCAGTACGACCACGACGACCTGGGGCGTGGGCGGCAGCCCCACGGCCGTCCCCGGCGCGGCGCCCTCGGGACCGGCGGCTCCCGTCCAGGGCGTGCTGTTCGGCTCCCACGTGAAGACCGGCGGGAGCGCGTCGGCGCAGAAGAGCGGGGTGCAGGCGCTCGAGACCAAGCTCGGTCGCCAGCTGGCCATCGACCACTTCTACCACCCGTGGACAGACCCGTTCCCCACCACCCGGGAGCAGTGGGATTTCGACAACGGCCGCATCCCGATGATCTCGTGGGCCAAGACCTACGTCGATCAGATCGTCTCCGGCTCCCAGGACGCCTTCATCCGCCAGCGGGCCGACGCCATCGCCGCCCTCGGCCAGCCGCTGTTCATCCGCTGGTTCTGGGAGATGGAGGGCAACCGCAACCTGCAGTACTCCGAAACGCCGGCGCTCTACATCGCCGCCTGGCAGCGCATCGTGACGATCTTCCGCCAGGAGGGTGCCACCAACGTCGGCTGGGTGTGGTGCCCCGACGCCAGCAATTTCGCCAACGGCTCGTCCCAGCAGTACTACCCCGGTGACGACTACGTCGACTGGGTCTGCGCCGACGGCTACGACTGGTACATGAAGCCGGGCGACAGTGACTCGTCGTTCAAGACCGTCTTCAGGAGCTTCTACGCCTGGGCGATCACGACGGGCAAGCCGATCATGGTCGGGGAGTACGGCGTGATGGACGGCGGCCCGGCCGACCGCAAGGCGAACTGGGTCGACGCCGCCCGCGCCACGCTGAAGACCGACGACACCGCCATCGACGCCGTCGTGTACTTCAACTCCTACGGAAACGACGACGACGGCGTCTACCACGACTGGACGATGGATTCGTCCGCCGCCTCGCTGAACGCCTTCGCCCTCATGGGCGCCGACCCCTATTTCAACGGCGGCCCGCCGGTGCCGACACCGGACACGGTGATCTCCGCCGGCTCCGGTCCGACGGGCGCGGTGCGGGCGACGTCGGCCACGTTCGCCTTCTCCTCGCCGTCCGACCCCGCCGCCACGTTCGCCTGCCGGCTCGACGGCGCGGCCTTTTCCTTCACGCCCTGCACATCGCCGTTCACCGCCACCGGCCTGACCGACGGGACGCACACGTTCGAGGTCCGGGCCACCACCGCCGGCGGCACCGACCCGACCGCCGCAGGCAGGACGTGGACGGTCGACACGACCGGCCCGACGGTCAGCGGGCTCAGCCCGTCCGACGGCGCAACGAGCGTGGCCCGGGACGCGGTGGTCTCCGCCACGTTCTCGGAGCCGGTCGACCCCACGACGGTGTCGGCCTCGACGATCACGCTGACCGGACCAGGTGTCACCGCCGTCGCAGCGCCGGTCGCCTATTCCGCCGCCAGCCGCAGCGTGACGGTGACACCGTCGACCCGGCTCGCCTTCAACACCACCTACACGGTCACGGTCAAGGGCGGCGCGACCGGCGTGGCCGACGTCCTCGGGAACCGCATGGCGTCCAACCGGGTGTGGAACTTCACCACCCTCCCGCCGCCGCCGGTGCCGAACACGTTCCTCAACAGCGGACCGGCCGACCCGTCGGCCAGCGCCGCCGCCATCCTCACGTTCTCCTCGGACCAGCCGGACGCCGCCTTCCAGTGCCAGCTCGATGGCGGCGCTTTCACCGACTGCACGTCGCCGGCTTCGCTGACCGGCCTGGCCGACGGGCCCCACACGTTCGCCGTGCGGGCCTGGACGATCGATGGCGGTACCGACCCCGATCCCGCCGTCCGCAGCTGGCGGGTCGACACCACGCCGCCGGCGGTGAGCGGCACGGCCCCGGCCGCCGGCGCCAGCGGCGTGGCCGTCGACGCCGCCGTCACGACCACCTTCCCGGAGGACGGCAACCCGGCGACGGTCACCGCCCCGACGTTCACGCTGCGGACGACCGCCGACGGCGCCGCCGTCCCGGCCACGGTGGCCTACGACCCGGGCAGCCGGACCGCCACGCTGACCCCGGCGGCGCCGCTGGCCCCGGGCAGCGCCTACACCGTCGACGTGGCCGGCGGGCCGGGCGGCGTGGCCGACCTGGCCGGCAACCGGCTGGCCGCCGACCGGGTGTGGGACTTCAGCACCTGGGCGCCGGTGCCCGACACGACGATCGACCGCCTCTCCGGCCCGTCCGGCACGGTGACGGCCACGACGGCGTCGTTCGCCTTCTCCTCCGACCAGCCCGGTGCAGCCTTCCTCTGCCGCCTCGACGGCGGCACGGCGTCGGCCTGCACATCGCCGTGGTCCAGCGCGGTACCGCTGGCCGACGGGCCCCACACCTTCGAGGTCAGCGCCTGGACGATGTACGGCGGCGCCGATCCCGACCCGGCCCGACGGACATGGACGGTCGACACCACCCCGCCGGCGGTGACGGCGGTGACGCCGGCCGACGGGAGCACCGCGGCGGGGACGACCGTGACGGTGCGGGCGACGTTCAGCGAACCGGTGGCGCCGGCCACGCTGTCGTCCTCGACGTTCAGGCTGACCGGGGGCGGCGGAGCGGCCGTCGCCGGCACGGTCACCTGGGACGCCGCCACCGGCAGCGCCGTCCTCACCCCGTCGGCGCCGCTGCCGGCCGGAACCGGCTTCACCGCAACGGTCAACGGCGGCCCGGCCGGCGTCACCGACGTCGTCG
>JAICYE010000092.1 GCA_025934385.1 Acidimicrobiia bacterium
CAGGCGGCGGACGGGGTGGTTGGCGCCGTGGTGCCCGAACGGCAGCTTCGACGTCGTGGCGCCCAGCGCCAGGCCGAGCAGCTGGTGGCCGAGGCAGATCCCGAACACCGGCACCTCGCCGAGGAGGCCCTTGATGGCGTCGGGGCCGCCCACGACGCCGGCTGGATCGCCCGGGCCGTTGGACAGGAAGACGCCGTCGGGCCGGCGGGCGAGGACGTCGTCGGCCTTGGTCGAGGCCGGCACGACCTCGACCCGGCAGCCGGCCGCCACCAGCCGCCGGAGGATCGACCGTTTGATCCCGAAGTCGTAGGCCACGACCGAGAACGGCGCGTCGTCCGAACTGCCCGGCGCCCGGTAGGGCTCGGTGCAGCTCACGGTGGCCACGAGGTCGAGCCCGTCTGTGCCCTTCGCCGTGGCCGCCGCCGCCCGCACCGCCGCCTCGTCGGTGCCGAAGGCCCCGGGCAGGGCGCCGTGGCTGCGGAGGTGGCGGGTGAGCCGTCGGGTGTCGACGCCGGCCAGGCCGGGGACCCGGTGGCGGCGGAGCCAGGCGTCGAGCCCTTCCTCGTTGCGCCAGTTCGACGGCCGGCGGGCCAGGTCGCGCACGACGACGCCGGCGCAGTGCACGCCGCCGCTCTCGGCGTCGGCGGGATTCGTCCCGTAGTTGCCGATGTGCGGATAGGTGAAGGTGACGATCTGCCCGGCGTAGGACGGGTCGGTCAGCACCTCCTGATAACCCGACAGCGCGGTGTTGAACACGAACTCGCCCGTGGCGGCGGCGAGCTCCGCCTCCGGATCGGTGAACGCGCCGATGGCTTCGCCCTCGAACTCCGCCCCGTCGGCCAGCACCAGCAGCGCCGGTTCCCGCCGGATCGCGGCCACCCTCACCCCGCACCCCCGTCCGCCAAACCGGCGTTCCTTTTCCGCCCCCCAGCGGTAAACGAACGCCGGTTTGTGGAACACCGGCGCCCGGCGCCAAGTGGCGTTCCTTTTCCGCCCCCCAGCGGTAAACGAACGCCGGTTTGTGGAACGGCGGTTTGTGGAACGGCGGCGCCCGGCGCCAAGAGCGTGGGTGTGGGCGGGCGGGGCGACATCGGCGTCACCGCTGGGCCTGCCCGTCGATCACGACCGGCTCGCCGGCCAGGAGCGTGTGGCGGACCTTGCCGGTCAGCTTGCGGCCGGCGTAGGGCGTGTTGCGGGACCGGCTGGCCAGGCGGGTCGGGTCGACCTCCCACACGGCCTCGGGGTCGAACACCGCCAGGTGGGCGGGCCGTCCCGGGGCGACCGGGCCGCCGTGGCCGGCCAGGCCGGCCAGACGGGCGGGCTGCCACGACAGCAGGGCCAGCGCCCGGGGGAGGTCGATCAGGCCCGGGCCGACCAGCTCGGTGATCGTCAGGGCCAGCGCCGTCTCGAGCCCCAGCATCCCCGGCGGCGCCTCGTCGAACGGTCGCTCCTTCTCCTGCTGGGGGTGGGGGGCGTGGTCGGTGGCGATGGCGTCGATCGTCCCGTCGACCAGGCCCTCCTTCACCGCTTTGACGTCGTCGTCGGTCCGCAGCGGCGGGTTGACCTTGAACAGCGGGTCGTAGCCGCAGCACAGCGAGTCGGTCAGCGTGAAGTGGTGGGGCGCCGCTTCGGCGGTGACGGCCAGGCCCCGGGCCTTGGCCGCCCGGACCAGCTCGACCGAGGCGGCGGTCGAGAGATGGAGAAAGTGGACCCGGCCGCCGGTGAGGCCGGCCAGGGCGATGTCGCGGGCCACGACGACCGATTCGGCCTCGGCCGGCATGCCGGGGATCCCGAGCCAGCTCGACCAGGCGCCTTCGTTCATGTGGCCGCCGCGGGCCAGCTGCGGGTCCTCGCAGTGCTGGGCCAGCACGGCGCCGGGCAGCGCCCGGGCGTACTCCAGCGCCCGGCGCATGAGGCCGGCGTCGGCCACGCAGGTTCCGTCGTCGGTGAAGATGCGGACGCCGAGGCCGTGGAGCTCCCCGAGGGGGGCGAGCTCCTCGCCGGCCCGGCCCTTGGTGATGCAGGCCGACGAGTACACGTCGCAGGGCGCCTCCCGCCCGACCCGCAGCACCTGCTCCACCACCGCCGCCGTGTCGATCGGCGGGTTGGTGTTGGGCATGGCCACCAGGGCGGTGAAACCGCCGAGCGCCCCGGCCCGGGCGCCGGTCTCGATGGTCTCGGCGTCCTCCCCGCCGGGCTCCCGGAGGTGGGTGTGGAGGTCGACGAAGCCGGGGGAGACGACGGCGCCATCCGCCTCGAGGACGGTGGCACCGGCCGGCGGGCTCAGGTTCTCCGCGACTTCGGCGATGAGCCCGTCCACCACGAGGACGTCGGCCCGGCGCGACCCTCCGGCATCGATGACGGTCCCGCCCTGGATGAGGACGTTCACGCCGCCCTCCCCTCGCCCGAGCCGAGCAGCATGTACAGCACCGCCATGCGGACGGCGACGCCGTTGGCCACCTGTTCGTTGATCACCGACCGGGGGTCGTCGGCCACGAGGGCGTCGATCTCCACTCCCCGGTTGGTCGGCCCGGGATGCATGATGAGGGCGTCGGCCGGGAGGCGGGCCAGCCGTTCGGTGGTGATCCCGTAGCGGGCGGCGTACTCCCGCAACGAGGGGAACAGCGCTTCGGACTGGCGCTCCCGCTGGATGCGCAGCACGTAGAGGACGTCGGTGTTCGGCAGCACCTCGTCGAGCTCGTAGTTGACGGTGACCGGCCAGCCCTCGAGGTCGGGCGGCATCAGCGTCGGCGGGCCGACCAGGGTGACCTCGGCGCCGAGGGCGGAGAGGGCCTTGACGTTGGAGCGGGCCACGCGGGAGTGCTTGATGTCACCGACGATGGCCACCCGCATGCCGGCGAAGGAGTCGCCCCGGTGGCGGCGCAGGGTGAAGGCGTCGAGCAGTGCCTGCGTGGGGTGCTCGTGCCAGCCGTCGCCGGCGTTGATGATCGAGGCGTCGATCCAGCCGGCGATCCGCTGCGGCACGCCGGAGGAGCGGTGCCGCACGACGATGGCGTCGATGCCCATGGCCTCGACCGTGCGGACGGTGTCCAACAGGGACTCTCCCTTGCGGAGCGAGGACGACCCGGCGGCGAAGTTCATGGTGTCGGCCGACAGGCGCTTGGCCGCCGTCTCGAAGGACAGCCGGGTGCGGGTCGAGTCCTCGTAGAACATGGAGACGACGGTCCGGCCCCGGAGGGCGGGGACCTTCGGGATGTCGCGCCGCGTCACCTCGAGGAAGGAGTCGGCCAGGCGCAGGACCTCGCCGATCCCGTCCGCCCCGAGGTCGTCGATACCCAGCAGATGCTTCACTCCGCCCCTCCCTCGTCCTCCACGCACTCCCAGATCTCGATGCCGTCGTCGCCGTCGCTCTCCTCGAAGTGGACCCGCACGTCCTCGTCCCACTTGGTGGGCAGGTTCTTGCCGACGTAGTCGGCCCGGATCGGCAGCTCCCGGTGCCCCCGGTCGACCAGCACCGCCAGCTGCACCGCTCGGGGGCGCCCGAAGTCGACCACGGCGTCCATGGCCGCCCGGACCGTCCGCCCGGTGAAAAGGACGTCGTCGCAGAGCACGACGACCTTCTCCTTCACATCGCCGGGCAGCTGGGTGGGACCGAGCGGCGCCACCCGCCGGAGGGCGATGTCGTCGCGGTAGAACGAGACGTCGAGGGCCCCCACCGGCACCTCGACCTCCTCGAAGGAGGCGATGGCCGCCGCCAGCCGCTGGGCCACCACGACGCCGCGGGTGTAGAGCCCGACGAGCACGACGTCGCCGGCGCCGTGATTGCGCTCCACGATCTCGTGGGCGATCCGGGTCACGGCCCGCTTGAGGTCGTCGGCCTCGAAGACCCGGGCCCGCAGAAGCCAATGCCCCGGACCCGAGCTCGGGTCAGGGGCGGTCCAGGCAGGGGGATTGCGCAATGTCGCCTCCGTGGGGACCTCACAGGATCCCCTTCACGGTTACCGGGTCGAACCTACCACGAGCCGGCGCGGATCGGGCACACCGACCACCGGTGCCCGGGAACCCAGGCGACAATGGGGAGAGGCGTCGCTACGCTGCGCGCGTCCGGTCGCGCGCTCCACACCCCAGGAGAACGGGATGAAGAGATTGTGGGGACACCCCACACCCCGGGTTCGCAACACTGTCATCGCCGCCGTCCTCGCCGCCGTGGTGCTGAGCGGCTGCGGTGCCGCCGAGAAGCTGTCGCCCCAGGTGGCCGTGCGCGACGCCGCCAACACGACGGTGAACGCCAAGCAGGGAACGTTCACGTTCAGCGTCGTCGGCTCGGAGGACGACCTCAACGCCGTCCTCAACAAGGGCGTCACGCTGTCGGACGAGGACCGGAAGGGCCTTCAACTCCTCGGCCGGAGCCACCTCGCCCTGACCACCGCCCCCGGCGTGTTCGGCCTCGACGTGAAGGTCGGCGACATCGACCACGGCGTCGAGGTCCGCTATGTCGGCCAGAAGCTCTACGCCCGGGCCGACGTCCCGGCCATCGCCGGCCTGATGGGGACGTCGCCCGACGAGGTGAACCAGGCGGTCCAGGGGCTGGCCGACCACGGCTTCGGCTTCCTCCGGGACGCCGCCGCCGGCAAGTGGCTGGTGGCCGACCTCGGTCCGCTCTCCGACATGCTGAAGGGCATCGCCCAGCCGTTCGCCGGCGCCGGCAAGGGCGTGGTCGGCTCGCCGACCCCGTCGTCAAGCGGGCCGACGCCGAGCCAGTTCCAGCAGGTCCGAGACGCCATCGGCCAGGCGCTGCATGACAACACCAGCGTCGCCAAGCAGGGGTCCGACTCCACCGGAGACCACTACGTCGTCACCGTCAGCTCGGCCCGCAACCTCTACTCGGCCATCCTGCCGGTGTTCTCCCAGTTCCCCGTCCCCGGGAAGCTGCCACAGGCCAGTGCGATCCCCGACCGGCCGGTGACGATCGACACCTGGGTGAAGGGCGGGCGGATCGTCCGGTTGGAGCTGCCGCTCAACCAGTTCGGCACGGCCACCGCCGGCCGGGTCGCCGTCCGTCTCGACATCAACCGCGACTCCGCCACCGTCGCCGCTCCGGGCGGCGCCATGCCGGTCGACGTGTCCGGGCTGCTCGGCAAGCTCGTCCAGGGCTTCTCGGGGGGCCTCTCCGGCCTGGAGGGCGGCGTTCCCGGCCTGGGCAACCTCGGCAAGCTCGGTGGCCTGGGCGGCGTCCGCAGTTAGCGGCGGCTACCGGTTGTTGGAGCGCCAGTCGAGGTAGCTGGCCAGAGCCAACACGGCGTAGATCACGGCGAGCCACATCGGGACCCAGCGCAACTCGACGTCGGTCGCCGGGATCAGGACGGCGGAGACGGCTCCGGCCCCCAGAAAGAAGATCGCCCGGCGGTCCACGTCCATCGCGTCAGAAGAGCCGGAGGACGCCGTAGGCGGCGGCCGAGACGATCGCCGCCCCGGGAATCGTGAGCATCCAGGCCCACACCACCCGGCCGGCCACGCCCCAGCGCACGGCCGACAGCCGCTGGATGGAGCCGACGCCGACGATCGCTCCGGTGATCGTGTGGGTGGTCGAGACCGGGATGCCCCGCGCCGAGACGAAGAACAGCGTGACGGCGGCCGCCGACTCGGCCGCCACCCCGCCCGACGGCTGCAGCTTCGTGATCCGGGTGCCGAGCGTGTGGACGACCCGCCACCCACCCGACAGCGTTCCGAGGGCGATGGCCGACTGGGCGGAGAGCACCACCCAGATCGGCACGCCGGACGTCGGGGCGACCTTGTGGGTGGCGATCAGCAGGGCGAGGATGATCCCCATCGTCTTCTGGGCGTCGTTCCCGCCGTGGCCGAGGCTGTAGGCGCCGGCGGAGATCAGCTGGAGGCGCCGGAACCGCCGGTTGAGGCGGTCGACGTTGTTCGACCGGGCCGCCAGCCGGAGCACGATGATCATGGCGATGAAGGCCAGCGCCAGGCCGATCAGGGGCGAGAGCACGATGAAGACGGCGATCTTGTCCAGCCCGTCGGCCACGATGGCCGAGAACCCCGCCTTGGCCACGGCGGCCCCGACGATCCCGCCGACGAGGGCGTGGGACGACGAGCTGGGCAGCCCCAGGTAGTACGTCACCAGGTTCCAGGTGATGGCCCCGATGAGCGCGGCGAACACGACGCCGATGGAGATCACGTTCTGGTCCACGACGTCCTTGGCGATCGTGTTGGCCACCGCCGTCTTGAAGATGAGGAAGGCGACGAAGTTGAAGACGGCGGCCCAGACCACAGCCAACCGGGGGGTGAGGACCCGCGTGGCCACCACCGTGGCGATCGAGTTGGCGGCGTCGTGGAAGCCGTTCGTGAAGTCGAAGGCCAGGGCGATGCCGATGACGGCGTAGAGGGCGAGGTCGCTCATGGGTCCGGGCGAGCCTAGGTGATGGCTACGGCCGGTACGACGCTCCGTCGGCCAGGCCGGTGTCTTCGGTGGTGCCGCCCCAGACGAGCAGCTGCTGGCCGGTCCAGACGGCCGAATGGAGGGTCCGGCCGCTGAGCGGGCCGCCGGCGACCGGCTGCCAGCCGTTGGTGGCCGGGTCGTAGAGCCCGCCGACCGGGGGCGCCAGCGGCGTGGCGTCGGCGCTGGCGTCGGTGCCGTCGGTGCCGTCGCTGTCGCCAGTGCCGCTGTCATCCGCGGCGGTGGCGGCGGGAGCGCCGGAGTCGCCGCCGCCGTCGACCGAGGGGTCCTGCGGAGAGCCCCAGGCCAGCAGGCGGGTCCCCGTCCACACAGCCGGGTCGGCCACCAGCGAGGCGTCCGCCGCCGGGTAGGGAGACACCGCCGACCAGCGGCCGGCCGCCGGGTCATAGGCCAGTCCGGACGACGGGAACAGCGCCACCGTCCCCGTCCAGACGCCGGTGCAGGTGACATCGTCGGCGCAGGATCCCGGCGCCGGTCGGGCGGCGATCGGCGACCAGGCCCCCGACACCGGGTCGAGAGCGGCGCCGTCGGTGCGGTCGTCGTCGTCGCCCTCGTGGTAGCCCCCGGTCACCAGGAGCCGGCTGCCGGTCCACACGGCTTCGGCGCCGCTGCGGGCCGGGATGGGGGCGGCCGGCACCGGCACCCAGCTGTTGCTGGCGGGGACGTAGGCGGCGCCGTCGGCTTCCATCTCCGTCGGGGCGTCGGGGTTGTCGGGCGGCGGGACGGTCGCGCCGCCCCACACGATCATCCGGTCGCCGGCCCAGGCGACGACGGCCGCGTCCCGGGGACCGAGCGGCGAGGCGGGGAGGGCCCGCCAGCGGTTGGCCGCCGGGTCCCAGGCGGCACCGTCGGCCAGGATGTCGCCGCCGGTCGAGGTGCCGCCGAAGACGATCATCTCCGTACCCGTCCACAGCGTCGCCGGGTCGAAGCGGGGCGAGAGCGGGGCGGGCGGCACCGTGCGCCAGGTGCCGGCGGCGGGGTCATAGGCCGCGCCGTCGGTCAACGGGTCGCTGTCGAGGTCGGGCTCGCCGCCCCAGATCACCATCTCCCGACCCGTCCAGGTGGCCTCGTGGCCGACGCGGCCGGCGATCGGAGCGGCCGGTAGGAGCCGCCAGCCGGGCGGGAGGGG
>JAICYE010000594.1 GCA_025934385.1 Acidimicrobiia bacterium
CCGCCCGGCGCCCCGGCCGGGCCAGGAGCACGATGACGCCGACGGGCAGGAGCACCACCGAGGCGTAGCGGGTGAGGCAGGACAGCGCCGCGGCCAGGCCGGCGGCGGCGGCCCAGCCGGTGGCGGGCCGGCCGGTCCCTGGTCGACCGCCCCGGGCCGTCCGCAGGGCCTCGGTCAGGAGCATGAGGCAGGCGACGACGGCCACGATGCCGACCGGCTCCGACAGCGCACCGGACGCCATGGCCACCATCGGCGTCGAGACCGCCATGACGCCCGCCACCACCGCGGCCAGCGTGGCCGACCCCGAGATCCGCCGGGCCCACACCGCCGCCAGCACGACCAGGACGCCGAACATGGCGGCGTTGAGGAACCGGGCCGCCGCCAGCGGCGCCAGGCCCATCCACTCCAGCGCCGCCACCGCCGCCGGGAACAACGGCGGGAACAGCGTGAGCGGATCGCCGCCGATGTCGGTGAAACGGTGCCCGGCCCGGAGGTGGCCGGCGGCGGCCAGGTAGGTGACGGTGTCGGGCTCGGCCCCCGCGCCGAATCGGGCCGTGACCCGGAGCGTGAGGGCGACGGCGAGGACCGCGGCGCCGGCCACCGGAACCCAGTGGCGCGCCCGGTGCCGCCGCCCGAGGCTCACGGCCGGGCAGGCCGACGTCGTCCCCAGAAAGGCCTCCATGCGCGGCGTCAGTGTAAGAGACCCGGGAGCTTCACCTGCCGCTCCCGAGGCCCCGGCGCCCGATCGCGTTAGCGTGGCCGCTCCGCCCGGGCATCCCCCCCGGGCCACTCCCCCAGGGAGGTCGACCATGGCGATCCGCGACGAGATGGCCGCCAACGCAGCCCCGTTCCTCAAGCCCGACGAGACCATCCAGGCCGTCTTCGGCGCCCAGACCGTCAGCGCCTACCTCTCGCTGATCTCCTACTGGATCATCATCGCCAAGAACGCCTACCGCGTGGTCGTGGCGACCGACCAGCGGATCCTGCTCTGCCGTTCCGGCCGGTTCCGGACGACGCCGGTCAACGAGGTCCTGGCCGAGCTACCCCGCACCACCCGGATCGGCGAGCCCCACGGCCTGTGGTGGAAGTGCGAGAGCCTCGGCCCGACGCTGTACGTGAACAAGCGGTTCCACAAGGACGTGCGGGCCGCCGATGCGCTCGTTCCCCAGGTGTGAACTGAACGAGATCTGACGGCGCGAAGCAGGGATTCGGGCCGGTCCCGCGGAAGTCGTCACCTGGACCTCCCGACCTCCCCCCGGCCGCAGGAGCAGTGTTGTCTCGCCGTTTCACCGCCGTCGCCTCGTCGCTGCTCGTCCTGACCCTTCTGCTGGTCGCGGCCCGCCGCGCCCCCGACGCCCGGGCGGCCTCAACCGACCCGGTGCTGCTCGCCGCGGGTGACGTCGCGTCGTGCCTCAGCCCCGGCACCCAGGCGACGGCCCAGCTGATCGACAAGGAACCCGGCGCGGCCGTGGCCATGCTCGGCGACGGCGCCTACCCGTCGAGCGACATCCAGGGCTACAACACCTGCTTCCAGCCGACGTGGGGGTCGACGACCGACTTCAACGCCCGGATCCACCCGGTCACCGGCAACCACGAGTACACCGACAGCTCCGGCGCCGCCGACTACTTCACCTACTTCGGTTCGGAGGCCGGGCCGCCGTCGAA
>JAICYE010000417.1 GCA_025934385.1 Acidimicrobiia bacterium
CGGGCGGGGGCGCCGGAGGCGCCCAGGATGACAGCCGGGCGGGGGCGCCGGAGGCGCCCAGGATGACAGCGGAGGCGCCCAGGGGCAAGAGCCGCCCCGCAGAGGCGGCTCCGCCGCCTCTCTGCGGAGGTGGCAGGAATCGAACCCACCGGACGGGGATCACCCGTCCCACTCGTTTTGAAGACGAGGGGGCCCACCAGGCGCCCGTTCACCTCCGGCTCCTGTGTTAGCAGTGTTTGCGCTCGGGTCCAAGCGGTGCAGCCGGGTTAGAGTTCGCGGGTCCCCGTCCGGAGGAGGTCCGGTGAAGAAGCTCATGCTCCTCGTGATCGTGATCGCCCTTGGCGCGCTCGTCGCCAAGAAGAAGATGGCGGCCTAGCCGACCAGCCAGTCCGTGTAGGAGCCGGCGAACAGTGCCGGCGCTCCCCCCGTGTGCCAGAAGAGCACCGACTGACGGTCGGTGAAGCGGCCTTCCCGGGTCCAGCCGACGAGGCCGGCCATCGCCTTCCCGGTGTAGACGGGGTCGAGGATCAGCCCTTCGAGCCGGGCCGTGGCCCGGATCGCTTCCAGGCACTCCGGCGTCGGCTTCCCGTAGCCGGCGCCGAAGCGCGTGTGGTCGATGAGGACGTCGCGGTCGGGGGCCCCCTTCCCGATGGCGGCGGCGGTGGCGGCGGCCAGTTCCGGCACCCGCTCGTCGAGGTCGGGCCGGGTGCCGACGTCGACGCCGAGGACCCGGGTCTCGGCCGCCTCGAGCCCGGCCAGCAGGCCGGCGTGGGTGCCGCCCGACCCGTCGGCCACGACGATCCAGTCCACCGGCTCGGCCAGCTGGCCGGCCAGCTCCCGGGCGGCGTCGACGTAGCCGAGGGCGCCGGTGACCGACGCGCCGCCGACCGGGATGGCGTAGGGACGGCGGCCCTCCTTGCGCAGCTGCTCGGCCACCGCCTCGATCGACGTCTCGATGTCGTAGTACTCCCGGGCCCCGGTCACGTGGAGCTCGGCGCCGAGCAGATGGTCGAGGAGCAGATTCCCGGTCGGCCGGCCGGGGGCGTCGCCGGCCAGCGCCAGATGACAGAGGAGCCCGAGACGGTTGGCGGCGGCGGCCGTCATGCGGCAGTGGTTCGACTGCGGGCCGCCACCGGTGACCAGCGTGTCGCACCCGAGAGCGAGCGCCTCGGCGCAGAGGTGCTCGAGCTTGCGGGCCTTGTTGCCGCCGAGCGCCAGGCCGGTCTGATCGTCCCGTTTGACGTACAGCCGCGGGCCTCCCAGCCAGTCCGCCAGGCGGTCGAGGGGCTCGACCGGCGTCGGCCCGTGGGCGAGGGGGAGCGGGGCCGGCCTCACCCTCGCTGACCGAAGGCGAGCCGCAACCCGGCGGTCCGGGGGTGTCCTCCGAACCGACCGTGGCGCTGCTGGGCCCAGCGGTAGCCGGCCACGCCGAGGCCCACGGCGGCGAGCACGCCGCCGACCGCCGCCGTCGGCGCCGGAGCCGGGGTCGGCACCCGTCGCCGGAGGCGGACAGGCTGGTCGAACTCCCGGATCTCCCACGCCCGCTGGCGGGCCAGCCGGGCCAGCTCGCGGTCGGGGTTCACCGCCACCGGGTGGCCCACCAGCTCGAGCATCGGGGCGTCGGTGATCGAGTCGGAGTAGCCGTAGGAGCGGGACAGGTCGATGCCGTCGCGCTCGGCCGCCGCCCGGATGGCCGCCGCCTTGTGGGGCCCGTAGGCGTAGAACTCGAGCTCCCCGGTGTAGCGGCCGTCGCGGTCGACGCGGGAGCGGCTGGCGATGCATTCGTCGATGCCGAGGTGGTCGGCGAGGTGGGAGACGATCTCGAGCGGCGACGACGACACCAGGAAGATCTTGCGGCCGGCGTCGAGGTGCTCCTCGAAGAGCTCGAGCGCCTCGGCGTAGAGGATCGGCGTGACGATCTTCTCGAAGGTGTCGCCGACGATGCCGGCGACATGGGCCTGGTCCCAGCCCCGGGTCACGGACAGCATCCTGTCGCGGGCGCGCTGCATCCGGGTCTCGTCAGCGCCCCGGAGCCGGTAGATCGCCTGGTTGTAGGCGCTCTTCAGCAGTGCCGAACGGGAGAGGAGCCCTTCGCGATACAGCGGGCGTCCGAAGGCCAGCACCGAGCTCTTGGCGATGACGGTCTTGTCGAGATCGAAGAAGGCCGCCTCCATGGGACCCGTCAGCATAGGAGCCGACTCCGGTAATTCCGTTGCGGCGCCATGAACGGCGTGGGTACGGTGCCCGACGGCAGCACCGCACCTCCCCGCCCCTTCCCCCTTCGTTGATCGGTTCCCGGCGCGCCTCTGAAAGGCGTCGCCGCATCCGGAGGGAGGAGCGGCCGTGCTGCTGGCTCTGTGGTCACCCAAAGGCGGTTCGGGCACCTCGGTCGCCGCCGCCGCTCTGGCGCTCGTGTCGGCCGGCGGCGGTGCGACCCGCCTGGCCGACCTCGGCGGCGACCAACCGGCCATCCTCGGCCTACCGGCCGAGGCGCCGTCGGCCGTCGGGGCGAAACCGCCGGCGGGATGCGACGGGCTGTCCGGGTGGCTGTCGTCCGGCCCGTCGGCGCCGACCGAGTGGCTCGATTCCGTGGTCCTGCCGGTCGTTCCCGGTCTGGAGCTGCTGCCCCGGGGCCCGGGCCCGGTGGGCCAGGCCGCCTCGGAAGCGGGGGCGGCGCTGGCCGTCGCCCTGCGCGACCCCGGCTTGACCGTGGTCGACGCCGCCGCGGCCGCCGCCCCCGCTCTCCGGGCTGTCGTCGAGGTGGCCGACGCGGCACTGATGGTGATCCGTCCCTGCTACCTGGCGCTGCGCCGGGCGGTGGCGGAACCCGGACTGGAGCGGGCGGCGGGGGTGATCCTGGTCGACGAGCCGGGCCGGGCGCTCGACGCCGCTCACGTCGCCGCCGTCCTCACCCGGCCGGTGCTGGCGCGGTTCCC
>JAICYE010000168.1 GCA_025934385.1 Acidimicrobiia bacterium
GATCGTGTCGGCCGTCGTCCCGTTGCACGGGCGGGGCGGGGGCCGGCACGAAGTCACGCTGGAGCTCCGGCCGGAGACCCTCGGCGCCATCCGCGTCGAACTCTCGGTCGAACACGAGACCGTGCACCTGACCCTCCACGCCACCGAACCGGCCGCCGCCGCACTGCTCGACCGGGCCCTGCCCGATCTGCGTTCGGCGCTGGCCGACGCCGGCCTCCACGCCGGTCACGTCGGCGTCGGTTCCGGCGGAGGCGGCGGTGCGGGGCAGCGGCGCAACCCCGACGACGAACCTCCGCCCCGCCCTGCGGAAAGCGGCCGGCGGACCGGGACCGCTCCGGTGCCCGCCGCGGCTGTGCCGGCCGCCGGACGGCTCGACGTCCTCCTGTGACCCGTCCGACACGAAAGGAAGCCCGGTGAACATCGCCACCGCCTACGACGTTGCGCCGTCGACCCCGGTCAGCGCACCGACCACCGGCGCCACCACCCAGACGACGGCGCCGCAGCTCGGCCAAAACGACTTCCTCAAGCTGCTGGTGGCGCAGCTCCAGTACCAGAACCCGATGCAGCCCGTCGACAGCTCCCAGTTCATGGCCCAGACGGCCCAGTTCTCGATGGTCGAGAAGCTGACCGACATGGCCACCCAGACCGACGCCCTCGTGGCCGGCGAAGCGGCGCAGCGGGCGGCGGGGCTGCTCGGGCGCCAGGTCACCTGGAACGACGCCGCCGGCAACCCGGCGACCGGCGTCGTCACCGGCACCAAGCTCGGCAGCGACGGCCCCACGCTCATCCTCGCCGACAACAGCACCATCAACCTGAGCGACGTCACCCGGGTCGACCTCGCCCCGACCACGTCGCCTCCGACCTCCCCGACCACCCCGACCGCCTGACTCCAAGCAGAAAGAAGGAAACGCATGCTCCGCTCGATGTTTTCGGCGGTTTCCGGCCTCCAGAGCCACCAGACGATGATGGACGTCATCGGGAACGACATCGCCAACGTCAACACCGTCGGCTACAAGTCCTCCAGTGTCATCTTCGAGGATCTGCTCAGCCAGACGATCAAGGGCGCGGGGGTGGGCAGCGCCGGCACGAACGGCTCCGGCGGCACGAACCCGGCCCAGGTCGGGCTCGGCGTCAGCGTGGCCGGGATCTCGCAGAACTTCACCCAGGGCGCCTCCCAGCTGACCGGGCGGGCCACCGACCTGTCGATCCAGGGGGACGGGCTGTTCGTGGTCCGCAAGGGCGCGGAGCAGCTCTACACCCGGGACGGCTCGCTGAACTTCGACGCTCTCGGCCGGCTCACCACCGCCGACGGCGCCGTCCTCCAGGGGTGGACCGGCGACGCCGGTGGGACCATCAACGCCAACGCCGCGGTTGGGGACATCTCGATGCCGCTCGGCCAGACCACCGCCCCGACCGAGACGGCCAACATCAAGCTCGGCGGCAACCTCCCGGCCGACGCCGCGGTCGGCACGTCGATCGTGACGTCGCTCACCGCCTATGACAGCCAGGGGACGGCGATCGACACGTCGTTCACCTACACGAAGACCGCCACCGACACGTGGTCGGTCACGGCCACCATGCCCGACACCGGTGGCGGGCCCGATGTCACCGTCGGCACCGCCACGCTCAACTGGGACTCCGCCGCCAACCCGCCCGCCTTCAACCCCGCCCCCACGCTGACCCTCACCCCGACGGCGGCCACCGGCGCCTGGAACGGCACGATCGCGGTGGACTTCGGCGCCACCAGCGACCCCCAGGCGCTGCGCCAGTTCTCCGGCGACTCCAGCGTGGCGGCGCTGTCTCAGGACGGCTCGGCCCTCGGAACGCTGCAGTCCTTCACCATCGGCCAGGACGGCATCGTCACCGGCGTGTTCTCCAACGGCCGGACGCGTCAGATCGCCCAGATCGCCCTGGCCGGGTTCTCCAACGCCTCCGGTCTGGAGAAGACCGGCAACTCGCTCTACCGGGCCAGCGTCAACTCCGGTCTCGCCCAGATCGGCCCCGCCGGCACCGGCGGGCGGGGGACGCTGTCCGGTTCGACGCTGGAGATGAGCAACGTCGACCTGGCCCAGGAGTTCACCAACCTGATCGTCGCCCAGCGGGGTTTCCAGGCCAACGCCCGGGTGATCACCGCTTCGGACGAACTGCTTCAGGATCTCGTCAACCTGAAGCGTTGAGCGACCCGGCCCCTCAGGTCGGCCCCCGGCGGGCCGATCTGAGGGGCGTCAGGGGCGCCATGGAATGGCCACCAGACCCCTCCAAGGACGGAGACATGATCATCCTCACCCGATTGAACGGCGAGCAGTTCGCGGTGAACTGCGATCTCGTCGAGCGCGTCGACGCCCACCCCGACACCGTCCTCACGCTGGTCGACGGCACGAAGTACATCGTGGCCGAGAGCCTGGCCGAGGTCGTCGACCGGGTCCGGGACTTCCGGGCCGGAGTCCTGGCCCGCAGCGCCAAGCTGCCGCACCAATCACCGGCCGAGATTGCCGCCAACGTCACCGCCCTCCGTCTGGTCAACCGCAAGGACGAGGGCTGACATGGATCCGGGAACCCTGGTCGGGATCGGCCTCGCCTTCGCCGCCGTGTTCGGCTCGATGATCATGGAGGGCGGCAACCCCGCCGCCATCCTGCTGCCGCCGGCGCTGGTGCTGGTGTTCGTCGGGACCTTCGGCGTGGCCATGGCGTCGGGCCTCCTGAAGGACGCCACCGGGGCCCTCGCCGCCCTCAAGACCGCCCTGCTCGGCAAGAAGCACTCGGCCGACGAGACGGTGACGACGCTGGTGTCGTTCGCCGAACGGGCCCGCCGGGAAGGGCTGCTGGCCCTGGAGGAGATGGCCAAGTCGGTCGACGACCCGTTCATGCGCAAGGGGATCGAGCTCGCCGTCGACGGCACCGACCCCGACGAGCTGCGCGACATCATGGAAGCCGAGATCGCCTCCAAGAAGAACGCCGACAAGGCGGCGGCGAAGTTCTTCGGCGACATGGGCGGTTTCGCTCCCACCCTCGGCATCATCGGGACGGTCCTCGGGCTCATCCACGTGCTGGAGAACCTGTCCGACCCCGGCAAGCTCGGCCACCTCATCGCCGGCGCCTTCGTGGCCACGTTGTGGGGCGTGCTCACCGCCAACGTCCTGTGGCTGCCGATCGGCAACAAGCTGAAGCGGGTGGGGGAGATCGAGGCCCACCACATGCAGCTGGTCATGGAGGGCGTGCTCGCCGTTCAGGCCGGCGCCAACCCCCGGGTGATCGAGCAGAAGCTGCTGTCGTTCCTGCCGGCCGCCGAGCGGCCCGGGACGACCGAGAAGGCGGCCTGACGTGGCCACCGCCTCGGCCAAGGCCCATCGCCGCTCCCGGCTCCACGAGGAGCACGAGGAGCACGTCAACCACGAGCGCTGGCTGATCACCTATGCCGACATGATCACGCTGCTCATGGTGCTGTTCATCGTGCTGTACTCGATCTCCCAGGTCGACCTGGCCAAGTTCCGCCAGCTGAAGAGCGGCATCGCCGGCGGTTTCGGCGGCCCGTCGGCCTCGGCGGCGCTGACCGGTGGCGCCGGGCCGCTGGAGGGCGGTGGGGGCGTGTTCGACGCCGGGCTGCAGGCCGCCAGCGGCGTCACCCCCGACCAGGCGGCCCAGTCGGCGCTGGCCGCCGCCGAGGCCCGGGCTGCCGGCGCCCGGCAGCAGCGGGCCATCCTTCAGAACGCCCAGGACCAGATCCAGCACAGCCTCGACCAGGAAGGGCTGGGCAACACCGTCGCCTTCCGGCTCGAGGCCCGGGGCCTCGTCGTCACCATCGTGAGCGACAAGGTGCTGTTCGATCCCGGCCAGGCCGACCTGCGGCCCGAGGGCCGGCAGATCGTCGACAACCTGGCCGCCGCCCTCGACAAGCTGCCCAACCAGCTGTCGGTGGAGGGCCACACCGACAACACGCCTATCTCCGGGCGCTTCCCGTCCAACTGGGAGCTGTCGACGGCCCGGGCGACGACGGTGCTGCGGGAGCTGATCGACCGGCACGGCTTCTCCGCCGACCGGCTCCAGGCCGCCGGCTACGCCGACACCCGGCCGGTGGCGACCAACGACACGCCGGACGGGCGGGCGGCCAACCGGCGGGTCGAGCTCGTCGTCCTGGCCGATGTCGCCGCCGCCCTTGACCAGACGACAACCACACCGACCGCGGGAGGAGCGTGAGATGGCGAAGAAGAAGGCGGCCGACGGCGAAGCGCCGAAAGGCGCCGGCAAGGGCAAGACGATCATCGTCTACGGCCTGGCGGCCGTGGGGCTGCTCGGCGGGCTGAAGAGCTTCATCCTCGGCGGCGGGGGGAAGGCCGGGGCCGCCCCCTCGGCGGCGGCAGCGCCGGCGACGACGTCGACCACCAAGCCGGGGGCCGTCGTCACCGTCGGTCCGATCACCGTCAACATCGCCGGCGACCGGTTTCTCAAGATCGGGCTCGGACTGCAGCTGAAGGGCGGCATGGTCGTGCCGCCTCACGACAGCGACGATCCGAGCAAAGGCTTCGCCCGGGCGCTCGACCTCACCATCCAGACGTTCGGCGGGCGGGCCTACACCACGCTGATCGACGCCGCCGGCCGGCAGGCGGCCAAGGACGAGCTGGCCAAGGCGCTCGAAGCGGCCTATCCGGATCAGGTCCAAGGTGTCTATTTCACCGATTTCGTGATGCAGTAGACAGCGGGCCGGCCGGGCCGGCTCAGGTCGAAGACGGGCGCGTCGATCGTTGGGGGCATGCCGCCTCCCAGCGCGACGCCGGTCGCCTACGACTTCCGCCGGCCGAACAAGTTCACCCGGGAGCACGTCCGCGCCCTCCAGATCGCCAGCGAGACGTTCGCCCGGCAGTTCACCACGGCGCTGTCGACGACGCTGCGGACCGTGTCCCAGGTGCAGGCCACCGGCATCCACCAGCTGACCTACGACGAGTACATCCGCGACGTCCCCAACCCGACGTACCTGGCGATCCTGTCGCTGCCGCCGCTGGTCGGGGCGTCCATCTTCCACCTCCCGCTGCCGGTGGTGATGACCGCCGTCGACCGGCTCCTCGGCGGCCCGGGGACGGGCCCCGCCCTGAACCGGCCGCTGACCGAGATCGAGCAGTCGCTCGTGCGCGACCTCCTCGGCCGGGTACTGCGGGAACTGGCCTACGCCTTCGAGTCGCTCACCGCTCTCGAGCCGGTGGTGATCCACCAGGAGTCGAACCCCCAGTTCGCCCAGATCGGTTCGCCCAGCGACATGGTCATCGTCTTCGTCTACGACCTGCGCATCGGGGTCCAGGAGGGGAAGGCGACGCTGTGCGTCCCCTTCGCCGCACTGCAGCCCGTCCTCGACGAGGTCACCGGCAACTCGCTGCTGGCCAGCCGGGTCGAGGCCGACGCCGGCTCGGTCCGCGACGCCCTGGCCGGACGGATGGGGGCCGCCCCGGTGACGGTGAGCGTGACGTTCCCGCCGGTGGTCCTGGCCCTGTCGGACATCGTGGATCTGCGGCCGGGCGACGTCCTGCCCCTCGACCACCGTGTGGATGCGCCGCTCGAGGTCTCGGTGGCCGGCGTGCCCCGCTTCAACGCCCGACCCGGCCGGCGGGGCAAGCACCTCGCCTGCGTGATCACCTCCGTTGCCCCGAAGGAGACAGCATGACCCCCGGTCCTTCCGTCGCCGCTCCGGCGGCCCTCGACGAGGCGCTGGC
>JAICYE010000607.1 GCA_025934385.1 Acidimicrobiia bacterium
CCCCACTGGCTGCCGACGGAGCCCGCGCCCGGCTACGGCGGCATCCTGCTGGGCGGCATCGTCGCCGCTCATCTGGGCGACGTCGACCCCGAGCTGCGGGAGGAGTTCCTCGTGCTGGTCGACGACCTCGAGGACGGCCGGCGGATCTCCCAGTCCCGGCTGCGCCACCGGTTCCAGACCGACGTCGTCGGCCTCGACCGCAGCCGCCACAAGCTGGTCGGCCAGGCCGCCGACAACCTGCTCGGCGACGTCCACTTCGAGCTCGACGGCCACGGTCGCCCGGCGCCGCAGATCCTGGGGGCCATCTACGCCGCCGGGCGGCTGCACGAGGACGCCCGGCCGGCCGTCTTCGCCGCCATCCGCAAAGCGATCCGGTGGGAGGACGGGCCCGGGCCGGCACTGGTGTCGCTGCTCGCCGACGTGAGCCGCATGCCGCCCACCTGGTGGCGGCGCTTCTCGACGGACGAGCGGTGGGCGCTGGAGATCCTCGGGTTCGGCCCCGACGAGGACCAGCCCGGGCGCGACGAGGTGCTGCAGCGGTTCCGGTCGCTGCTGTGGGAGTCGCATCCCGACCACGGCGCCGAGCACGAGGGGGCAGGGAAGCGGATCCTCGAGCTGACCGAGGCCCGCCGGATCCTGTTGCCGTGAGATCGGGCCGGCCCGCCGTCCTGCTCGCCCCCGGGGCCAGCGCCACCCGGGACCACCCGTCGCTGCGGGCCATGGACGCCGCCCTCACCGCCGAGGGCGTGGTCGTCGAGCGCGTCGACCTGCCGGGCTCCCGACCGGGCCCGAAAGTGCTCGGCGCCATCGGGGACGCGGCCCGGGCGCTGGCCGGACGGGCCGGCGTGGCCGCCGACCGGGTCGTGCTCGGCGGCCGGTCGTTCGGCGGTCGCATGTGCTCGGTGGCGGTGGCCGCCGGGTTGCCGGCCGCCGGCCTGGTCCTGGTGAGCTACCCGCTGCACCCGCCGGGGCACCCGGAGAAGGCCCGCACCGAGCACCTGGCCCGCCTGGCGGTGCCGTGCCTGTTCGTCTCCGGCACCAGGGACGCCTTCGCCACGCCGGCGGAGCTGGAGCAGGCCGCCACTGCGGTGGCCGGCCCGGTCACCCACGTGTGGGTCGACGGCGGCGACCACGGCCTGCGGGGCCGGGACCAGCCGGTGGCGGCCGCGGTGCGGGACTGGGTGCTGGCGCTCGGGACCGCGTAGCCCTCAGCTGCCGAGGTCGAGGTCTTCCGGGTTGAGGTCCTCGAGCTCGCGCCCGGCCGTCTCCGGATAGGCGGCGATCACCAGCACGGCCAGCAGCAGTGGGCCGGCGGCCACGACGGCCATGGCCGGGCCGATGCGGCCCAGCCGGTCGGACAGGACGCCGGCCAGGATCAGGCCCGCCCCGCTGCCGACCAGCGACGACACCGCCACCAACCCGTTGGCCCGACCCCGCAAGCCGGTGGGGAACAGCTCGGGGCCGTAGACGCCCAGGGCGGGGATGGCGGCGGCGCCGAGCACCGTCCCCAGCGTGGCCAGCACCCACATGGCCCAGCCCCGGGCGAAGAAGAACGCGACGGTCAGCAGGGTGCCGAACACCAGGGCTCCGGC
>JAICYE010000264.1 GCA_025934385.1 Acidimicrobiia bacterium
CGGTGCACCGCCGCAGGTCCGGAGCCGGCGGTCGTGGCGGCCATCGTCGTACCGGTGACGGCCTCCTGCCCCACCGACGTCGGGGCGGCGTCAGCGGACTGGTCCGGAGCGTCGGGGATTGGCACCGCGGTTTGCGCCGCTCCGGACAGGGCGACGGTGGACGGCGGCCGGCTCGGTACCAGCAGTGTCAGGAACAGCAGCACGACGATGAGGGCGGCCAGAGGCCCGTAGCCGCGCAGGATCAGGCGATCGGCCTTGCTTCTCGGGTCCACGGAAGCCTTTCCGCTAGGCGCCGACGGAACGGCGCAGCCGGAACTTGTCGCCCAGGGCGAGGACGGCGACGGCGAGGAGTGCGGCCCCGAGGACGATGGGTGCGGAGGTGCCGCCCGGCGTCGACGTGCCGACGGGGCGGGCGGCCAGCGTGTTCCCACCCGGCGCTGCTCGAGGCAGCGGAGTGCGGGCAGCGGCGGGCAGCGCGATCGGTGCGGCGGCGGGCAAAGCCGACTCATAGGCCGGGGACGGAGTAGGAGCGGCGCTGCCGTAGCCGGAGCCGGAATCCGAAACGGGCACGGGAATCGGCGCCGCCACGGCCACCGGCGGAGCCACGCCGGCCGCCGCCGGCGCCTCGACCGGGGGCAGCGGCGGCGGGACGGGTGCCGGCGGGTCGGCCACCTCCACGTTGCCGATGCGGGCGGAGGCACCGCCCAGTTCCAGCCGCCCGCCGCCCTGGGTCGTGCCCGCCGCCAGGAGGGCGTTCACGACCAGCCGGGACGAAGCGGCGTCGGGGTAGGCGGCCAGCAGCGCGTCGAGCATCTGGTCGAGGACGGGCACCGCCGGCTGCGCGGCCGAGGCCAGCAGGTTGGCCACCGTCTCGGGGTTGCGGACCTGCACGACCAGTGACCACACGGTGGCGCCGGCGGCACCGCCGGCGCTGACCGGGACCTCGAGCCGCAGTCCGAGCGGCGCGATCGCGTCGTTCACCGCCTCGAGCACGTCGGCCGGGGCGGCCCCGGCCGGGACGGGTAGCGGCTGCCCGGCCACGGTCACCGAACCGATGGCGAACGATGCCGCGCCGGGCTGGCCCATGGCCTGGCGGGCCGTCCACACCAGGTTCGACAGCACGACCGCGGGCGCACCGCCGGCGCCTCCGAGGACGAGCCGGCCGAGCGTGACGGTCGACGTGGTCACGCCGCCGTCGGCCGATGCCCGGCTCTCGCCGCCCGTGAAGGTGAGGACGCCGGGCACGCCGAGCTCCGGCCCCCGCACCCGGGCGGAGGACGCCGGCGCGCCGGAGGCGTGCGCCTCCTCCGAGGCCGGCACCGACGAGGACGGCAGCACGGGGTTCCGGGTGACGTCGGGATGGTCGCGGTTGTCGGCGGCGATCGGGCTCGGCAGCTCGGGCAGCGGGACGGGCGCCTTCGACGCCACCGCCCCCAGGATCAACGACATCGCCCCGAAGTCGGCCAGCCCGGCCGAGGCGTGGGCCGATCCGCCCGACACCTCCGCCTGGGCGACGCCGGCGCCGGCCCCCACGCTCGGTATCCCCACGTAGGGCACGACCCGGGCCAGCTGGGCCCGGGCGAGGCCGCTCCGCATCGTCTCCGCCTGGCCCGGCACGGCGGCAAAGACGAACGAGGCCGCGACGGCCCCCGACAGCACCAGCAGTGACGCACGTCGCGCCATGAGCACCCCCCCGGTCCTCATGGCCACCGACCGGCCTGCCCGGGCGATTATTCGCGGTGCACCGCCGGCCCTTAGCCGGCCCTCAGCGAGGGGAGCGCTCGGGCGGCGGGCCGGTGGTCGGGAGCTCCATGGCGATCCGGGCGCCGCCGGCCGCGGAGCGGCCGATGCGGAAGGCGCCGCCGTGGTCCTCGGCCGTCCGCCGGACGATGTCGAGGCCGAGCCCGGTGCCGCCGGTGCCGCTCACGCCCCGCTCGACGAAGTCGGGTGACAGGCCGGGGCCGGCGTCCTCGACGGCCAGCGAGATCCCCCCGTCCGACAGGGCCCGCACCTCCACCTTGAACGCCGAGCCCTCCGGCGTGTGGGCGAAGACGTTGCCCAGCAGGGCGTCGAGGGCCGCCTCGAGCTCGTCGGCCGACACCGCCACCGTCGTCCGCCCCAGCGGCCCGGCCTGACCCTCGGGCCCGACGCGGGCGAGCTCGAACGGCCGCTCCTGGTCCTCGGCCAGCGGCGCCCAGAAGGCCAGCCGGTCCTCGGCCACCCTGGCGGCGTCGGACTCCGCCGCGATGATGTCCTGTTCCACCGGGCGGCGGGCCTGGCGGATGACGCCGGTGACGGCCCGTTCCAGCTCGTCGATGTCGTCGCCCATCCGGCGGGCCTCCTCGTGGTCGGTGAGGCCCTCGGCGTCGAGCCGCAGGACGGTGAGCGGCGTGCGCAGCCGGTGCGACAGGTCGGCCACCAGCTCCCGCTCCGCCTCGAGGAGCTCGCCGACCCGGTCGCCGAGGCGGTTGAAGGCGTCGGCAACCTGTTTCACCTCCGGCGGCCCCTCGGGCCGGATCCGAACCGACAGGTCGCCCTCGCCGAGGCGGCCGGCGGCGTCGGCCAGGGCGTCGACCGGGCGGACGATGGTGCGGGCCAGCCGGTCGGCCACGAACACCGCCGACGCCACCAGCGTGATGCCGAGGGCGGCCTCGACGGCCCAGGCTGCCGCCACGCCCCGCCGCAGCACCGAGTTCGGCACCAGCACCCGGACGACGGCGGTCTGGTCGGCTTCCAGCGCCACCGGCACCAGCACCTCGATCCCGCCCGGGGCCGGCGCCGAGAACGCCCGGCCCTTGCGGGCCAGCTCCAGGTTGTCGGTCTCCCGGGGGTCGTCGGTGTCGTTGCCGTCGCGGCCGGCGGAGCCGGTGACGGCCGGGCCGCCGACCTTCGTGCCGTCGGGCAGGACGATCACCAGCCGGCCCTTGGCGCCGGGGTCCGTGGCCCGCACCGCCGCCTCCAGGGCGGTCGTGTCCTGGGTGAGCGCCAGCACCGGGGCCAGCGACTGCGCCTCCAGCTCGGCGGCGGAGAGGGCCCGGTCCCGGGCCAGCGTCCGCACGAGGACGGCCAGCGGGATCAGGAAGGCCAGCGCCACCATGATGGTGGTGGTGGCGGCGAGAGCAACCAGCCGTCGCCTCATGGCAACCCGTCACTCCTCAGGGGCGACGAGCTTCACTCCCACGCCTCGCACGGTGTGCAGGTACTTCGGCTCGGCCGCCGTCTCGCCCAGCTTGCGCCGCAGCCAGGACAGGTGGACGTCGACCGTCCGGTCGGCTCCGCCGTAGGGCTGGCGCCACACCTCGCCGACGAGTTCCCGCTTCGTCACGACCGTGCCGGCCCGGCGGGCCAGGTACCACAGGAGGTCGAACTCCCGGCGGGACAGCTCGATCGCCTCGCCGTCGAGTTCTGCCACCCGGGTGCTGCGGTCGATGACCAGGCCGCTGAGCTCGATCCGCTCCGGCTCGGGGGCGGCGTGGGCCCGGCGCAGCACGGCCCGGATGCGGGCGTCGAGCTGGTCGGCCGAGAACGGCTTGGTGACGTAGTCGTCGGCACCGCGGTCGAGCATCCGCACCATCTCGGCCTCGTCGTCGCGGGCGGTGGCGACGATGACCGGCACGGCGCTCACCGCCCGGATCATCTTCAGCAGCTCGCTGCCGTCGAGGTCGGGGAGGCCGAGGTCGAGGACGACGACGTCGGGGTGCCACTCCAGCACCTGCGACAGCCCCTCCATGGCCCGACCGGCGGCCCGCACGGTGTGCCCCCGCTCGGCCAGCGACCGCACCAGGGCGGCCCGGATCCTCTGATCGTCCTCGATGAGCGCCACGGAGGCCACGACCCATCTTTGCCCAAACCCGGAGGCTTGACGTTGATTTAACGTCGCCTTCACGCCCCCATGTGGTGGCGGAGGCCACGATCGGAACGATGCGACGGGTTCTGGTGGTCACCTGGGCCCTCGGAACCGCCACTGGCGTGCTTCTTGGGCTGTTCGGCGTCCAGCTTGTCTCGTCGCGCTTCGCGACCGCCGGTGTCTCGCCGCTGTCCCGTCCGGAGGTTCTCCGGGCCCTTCATGCGGCCCGCACCGCCCCGGCCGACGAAGTCGCCCTGCCCGCCCCTTCCACCCCCGACACGACGGTCCCCCCGACGTCTCCCCCTGTCGACGCCGCTCCGGCCAGGCCCTCGGCCGAAACGACGTCGAATCCGGCCCTGGCGCCCCCGGCGAGCACGCTCCCTCGCCCGGGGGCGACGGCCGGAGATCTTGTCGAGTCGGCGGCGGCGGAGCCCTCCACGACCAGCACCGCCCCGCCCGACACTTCGACGACCACGCCCACCGCCGCGCCCGACAACGGCAAGTCGAGGTCGAAGTCCGACTCCAACGGGAAGGGGAAGTCCGGGCCGGCGACGACCACCACGACCGCGCCGAAGAAGGCCAGTGGC
>JAICYE010000066.1 GCA_025934385.1 Acidimicrobiia bacterium
ACCTCGGCCCCGGTCGCGCCGGTGTTGAACTTGAACTTGATCCCCTGTTTCTCCAGCGAGCGCTGGAGCCGCTGGCTCAGCTCCTGGTCCATGAGCGGCAGCAGGGTGGGCGTGAATTCCAGCACCAGGACTTCCGAGCCCAGGCGGTTCCAGACGGAGCCGAGCTCGACGCCGATGTAGCCGCCGCCGACGACGGTCAGCCGGTCTGGCACCCGGCGGAGGGCGAGGGCGGCGGTGGAATCGAGCACCGTCCATCCGTCGAACGGGAGGCCGGGGAGTTCCACGGGTCGCGACCCCGTGGCCAGCACGACCGACTTGAACTCGTAGAAGGCGGCGTCGTCGCCCCGGGTCACGGCCACCCGCCGGGCGGTGGCGAAACGGGCGGTGCCGGTGGCGATCGTCACGCCGGCTTCGCGCAGCAGCAGCTCGACGCCGCCGGTCAGCCGGCCGACGACGTCGCCGATCCAGGCCTGGGCCCGGTCGAGGTCGACCGAGGCGGTGAGGTCGACGCCGATGCCGGCCGTCTCGGCGGGAAGGCCGGCGGTGTCGGCCACGTGGATGAGCGCCTTGGAAGGGATGCACCCGACGTTGAGGCAGACGCCGCCGATGCGGTCGCGTTCCACCAGGGTCACGCTGCGACCGGCGGCGGCCCCCCGGAGGGCGGCGGCGTAGCCGCCCGGCCCGCCGCCGATGACGAGCAGGTCGACGCCGGTGGCGACCACGCCGACGACCACTAGCGGGTCTCGGCTCCCAGCATCTCGGCGAGGAGGGCGACCGGGTCCCCCAGGAGGCCGGTGACGTACTCGGTGAAGGCGGTGGCGACGTCCCCGTCGATCAGCCGGTGGTCGACCGACAGGGCCCAGGGCAGGGTCGGGCGGGCCTGCACCCCGCCGTCGACGACGAACGGGCGGGGGCGGATGGCGCCGAAGCCCATGATCCCGACCTCGGGCGGCCGGATCAGCGGGGTGGCGTAGCGACCGCCGATGGCGCCCCAGTTGGAGATCGTGAACGTGCCGCCCCGGAGCTCGGCGACGTCCACCTTGCGGTTCCGGGCGGCGGCGCTCAGCCGGAGGACCTCGGCACCGAGGTCGGCCAGGCTGCGCCGGTCGGCGTAGCGGATCACCGGCACGACCAGCCCCTCGGCCGTGGCCACGGCCAGTCCGATGTTGCAGTCGGGGTGGACGACGATGACCCCCCCGCCCTGGGGATCCGTCTCCAGCGAGGCATTGAGGACGGGATAGCGGCGCAGACCCCGGGCGACGGCGGCGACAAGAAGGGATCCGACGGTGGTCTCGATGCCGGCTGCCGCCAACCGCCGGCGGGCGGCCAGCAGGCCGGTGGCATCGATTTCGTCGAGGACCGTGAGGTGGGGGATCTCCGACCACGACCGGGCCATGGCCTCGGCCGTCACCCGCCGGATCCCCCGCAACGGATGCCGACCCGCCTCCATCCACCCGAGCCCGGTGGAACTGGCGTTCCTCACCGCGCTGACGGCCTGGTCGGGAAGGCCGGTTTGCGGGGTGGCGGCGGCTTCGACGTCGGAGGCCAGGATCCGGCCGCCGGGTCCGGTGCCGGTGACGGTGGCCAGGTCCACGCCGCGGTCGAGGGCGAGCTTCCGGACGGCCGGCGCCGCCTTCGGCCGCCCGCTGGGAGCCGGCCTCGTTTCCGGTGAGGCGGGGACGGCCTGCCCCCCGTCCTCCAGGACGACGAGCACCTGGCCGACCTTGACGATGTCACCGGGGGCGAAGGCCAGCGCCACGACCTGGCCGGCGACGGGGGACGGAAGCTCGACCAGGGCCTTGTCGGTCTGCACCTCGACCAGCGGCTGGTCCCGGACGACGGCGTCGCCCGGGCTGACCAGCCACGAGACGATCTCGCCCTCCTCGAGGCCCTCGCCGACGTCGGGCAGGGCGAACTCGACCCGGGCCACTACGACCTCTCGCCGCAGACCCGGAGGGCGGCGGCGACCACCCGGGCGGCATCGGGGACGTAGTACTCCTCCAGCATCCCCACCGGGTAGGGGACGTCGTAGCCGCCGACCCGGGCCACCGGCGCCTCCAGCGAGTAGAAGGCCTCCTCGCAGATCGTGGCCACGACCTCGGCGGCGAACCCGGCCGACTGCGGCGCCTCCGACGCCACCACCGCCCGTCCGGTGTGCTCCACGGCGGCGACGACGGCCTCGATGTCGAGCGGCACCAGCGTCCGCAGATCGAGGACGCCGGCCGAGATCCCGTGCTCGCCGGCCAGCACCGCCGCCGCCTTGCGACACACCTCGACCTGGGCGCTCCAGGCGATGAGCACGACGTCGTCGCCCGTCCGCACCGTGTTGGCCTTCCCCAGCGGCACGAGGTGCTCGCCCTCGGGGACGTCGTCCTTCACCAGCCGGTAGCCCTTGAGCGGTTCGAGGAACATCACCGGGTCGGGGTCGCGGATGGCCGAGGCCAGCAGCCCCTTGGCGTCGGCCGCCGACGCCGGCAGCACCACCTTGAGGCCCGGGCACTGCACCAGCTGCGCCTCCAGCGCCTCGGAGTGCAGCTCCGGGGTGCGGACCCCGCCGCCGAACGGCGCCCGGACCGTGACCGGGCACTCGAAGCGCCCGTCCGACCGGTAGCGGAGCCGGGCCAGCTGGCCGCCCAGCTGGTGGAACGCCTGCCAGGAGAAGCCGAGGAACTGGATCTCCGGCACCGGCACGAAGCCCTCGGCGGCCAGGCCCACCGCCGTCCCGATGATCACGCCCTCCGACAGCGGCGTGTCCACCACCCGCTTCGGGCCGTACTTGTCGAGCAGCCCGTCGGTGGCCCGGAAGACGCCGCCGTTGCGGGCGACGTCCTGCCCGAAGACCAGCACCCGGCCGTCCCGCTCCATCTCCTGGTGGAGCGTGTGGTTGATCGACTCGACGAGGGTCATGACCGCCATGGCGCTCAGCCCTCCGAACCCGGCCCGGCGTCGAGCCCGAACCGGGCCCGCACCTCGGCCCGCTGCACCCGCATCCGGGGCGTCGGCTCGCCGTAGACGTGATCGAAGAAGGCATCGGGCGACACCGTCATGGCCTCGGCCCGGTCCCAGGCGGCGTCGACCTCGGTGGCGGCGGCGGCCTCCGCGGCGGCCTGCCGGTCGTCGTTCCACAGGCCCCGGCCCTCCAGGTGGCGGCGGAGGCGGCGGATCGGGTCGCGGCCCTCCCAGGCGGCCCGCTCCTCGGGAGGCTGGTAGCGCTTCGGATCGTCGGCGGTGGTGTGGGGCCCCATCCTGAACGTCACCGCCTCGATCAGCGTCGGGCCGCCGCCGGCCACCGCCCGCTCCCGGGCGGCGGCGACGACCGACAGCATGGCCAGCGCGTCGTTCCCGTCGACCCGCACGCCCGGGAAGCCGAAGGCGGCCGCCTTGGCGGCGAAGCTCGGGGCCGCCGTCTGGGTATGCAGCGGCGTCGAGATGGCCCAGCCGTTGTTGACGCAGAGGAACAGCACCGGCGCGCCGAGCACTCCGGCGAAGTTGCCGGCCTCGTAGAAGTCACCCTCGGAGCTGGCGCCGTCGCCGAAGAACACGCAGGCGACCCCGGCCTCGCCCTTCAACTGCAGCGCCCAGGCCAGGCCGAGCGCGTGGGGAATCTGGGCGGCCAGGGAGATCTGGACGGGGAAGACCCGCACCCCGGCCGGGAAGTGTCCGCCGGCGGGGTGGCCCCGCTGGTAGACGGCATACGTCCGCAGGACCTCGGGGCCGTACCGGCCGAGCGCGACCGGCTCCCGGTACTGGGGCAGCACCCAGTCGCGGGCCGGGTCGAGGGCGGCGACGGCGCCGACGACGGAGGCCTCCTGGCCCTCGATGGGGGCGTAGGTGCCGGCCCGGCCCTGGCGCTGGAGCGAGAAGAAGCGGCCATTGGCCACCCGGGCCTTGACCATCTCGGTCATGAGCGCCACCAGGTCGTCATCGGCGACCGCCGGCGGCCCGGCCACCAGTTCCGAGCCGTCGTCGGACAGGACCCGGTAGAGGGCGTCAGCGCCGGCCGAGGCGGCGCCGGCCGCGGCGACGAGGTCGAGGTCGAGGGTCACCCCACCCTTCCTAGACGCTGCCCGGCCCCTGATCAAAAAAATCGGGACCGGCCGGGCCGGGACCGGCGGTAGGGTTCGAGCCATGCAGCTGGGGATGCTGAACCGCAGGGCCCGGGCGGGAGCCGTGGTCGTCGCCGGCCTCGTCGGCATGGTCATGATCGTGACGGTGCGGCCGGCGGCCGCCGGTCCGGCCGGGCCACACCACTATGTGGCCCTGGGCGACTCCTACACGTCGGGGCCGGGGATCCCGAACCAGACGCCGGAGTCCGGCGCCTGCCGCCGCTCCGACCACAACTATCCGAGTCTCGTGGCCGCCGCCCTCGAGGCCGGCCGGTTCACCGACGCCAGCTGCGCCGGCGCCACCACCGCGGCCATGGCCGATGCCCAGCCGCTGCCCGGCGGGCTGACCAGCGGTCCGCAGCTCGACGCCCTCGGTGCCGACGTCGACCTCGTCACCCTCGGCATCGGCGGGAACGACATCGGGTTCGGCCAGATCGCCGTGACCTGCGCCGCCCTCAGCCTCCTGCCGCCGTTCGGCGCGCCGTGCCGGCACCACTACACCCGCCACGGCGACGAGATCGGGCCGCGCATCGACGCCCTCGCCCCCAAGCTGGCGGCGGTGCTGGCCGCCATCCGGGCCCGGGCGCCCGCCGCCCGGATCCTCGTCGTCGGCTACCCCGTCATCCTCCCGGCCGCCGGGCCGGGCTGCTGGCCGGTGATGCCGATCGCCATCGGCGACGTCGCCTGGCTCCGGGGTGTCGAGGGTCGGCTCAACGCCCTGCTGGCCGACGAGGCGGTCGCGGCCGGCGCCACCTTTGTCGACACCTATGGCGGGAGCGTCGGCCACGACGTGTGCCGGCTGCCGGGGCGGAACTGGGTCGAGGGCTTCGTCCCGACCTCTCCGGCGGCGGCCGTCCACCCGAACGCCCTCGGGATGGCCAACACCGCCCGGCAGGTGGTGGCGGCGCTGGCCTCCTGACCGCGGACGGGCGATTCGAAGGTTCTCCGGTCACGAACCTGCGTATGTGGCAGGTTCGTGACCACGAAACCGTCGGAGCCTTGTCGAACTCAGGCGGCCACGAGATCGAACGTCGTTCCGACGGTGTTCTGAACGAACGCCTCCGGGAGGCGGGCGGCGAAGGCGGTGGCCGCCTTCCAGCCGGTGCAGTGGGCCGGGACGACGACGTCGGGCGCCAGTTCGGCCAGCGCCTCGACCGTGGCCGGGATGATCGGCTCGAAGCCGGCGCCGGTCAGGTGGAAGCCGCCCATGACGGCGTGCACGTGTTCCACGCCGGTGAGGTGCCGGGCGTAGCGGGTGAGGTTCACGACGCCGGCATGGCCGCACCCGGTGAGGACGACGAGCCCCCGCCCCGCACCTCCATGACCACCGCCTGGTCGTCGAGGATCAGCGGGTCGGGCTCCCAGGCGCCGTTGCGCCAGGCCTGGTGCGGTGCCATCCCGTGCTCGAAGTCGGTGGTGCGGGCGACCTCGCCCGTGACGAGGACGCTGCCCTCGAACAGGAACGACGGCTTCTCCGCCTCGACGATGTCGAAGCCGGCCTGCTCCAGCGCCCGCCGGCTGGTGGTCGGCAGCTCCCAGGGGTCCCGGCCGGGCAGTGCGATCCGCCGCTTCGACCCGAATTCGGGGTGGATGACCACCGGCAGGTTGGGCCGGCCCACCGCCCGGGCGAACCCGTCCAGCCCGGTGGTGTGGTCGAAGTGGCCGTGGGAGCAGACGACGACCTCGACGTCGCCGGGGGCGAGGTCCATGCGGCGCATGTTCTCGACCATCCCGTCCGGCGTGACCCCGGTGTCGAACAGCAGCCGGTGGACTGACCCGCCGGCCCGGGTCACCTCCACCAGGGCGGAGAAGCCGTGCTCCGCCTTCGGGCCGTCGGGCACCCGGTTCTCGACGGTCGTCGGTGCATCCCGCCACGGCCAGCGGGCCAGCGGCCGGCGGCGGGCCGGGCCGGTGTCGGCCGCCAGCAGGTCGCAGACATTGTCGACGATCGTCGTGATGGTCACCCGCTCGACCGGCTCGAGGGGGATCCGCTCGCCGGTGTAGGCGCCGAGGTCCACGGGGACGACGAGGCCGGCACCGGCGGCGGACGGGGACGCTGATCCGCCTTCGCACATGGCCGCATCCTAAGGACCGCGCCCGATGCGCTAGGAAGGAGGCATGCGGTTCCTTCCTCTGATCCTCATGGTTCTCCTTGCCAGCACCGCCTGCGGCGGCGGGTCGCACCAGAACGCCAAGGACATGGGCATGCCGGCCAGCACGGCGGCCACCGGCGCCGCCGCCGCCGCCGCCGCCGGGCGGACGATCGACGTCGAGATGCGCGACATCGCCTATTCGCCGTCGACGATCGACGTCCATGCCGGCGAGACGGTGACCTTCGTGTTCCACAACCTTGGCCAGACCGAACACGAGGCGTTCCTCGGCGACGCCGCCGCCCAGACCGACCACGAGACGAAGATGGAGAGCGGCGGCATGGGCGGGATGGGCGGCGCGGCGGCCGACGAGATCAAGGTCGAGCCCGGCGGGATCGGCTCGCTCAGCCACACCTTCAAGCCCGGCGAGGCGCTGATGATCGGCTGCCACGAGCCCGGCCACTACGCCGCCGGGATGAAGGTGGCGCTGACCGTCAGCTGACGGGCTGTTCCCGGGACAGGGCCCCCAGTACCCGCAGCGTCTCCTGGCGGACGGCCCGGCCGCCGACCGGCGAGGCCAGGAACTCCGTGGTGCCGACGTCGGCCAGGGCCTGGATCCGAGCGGCGACCTCGTGCTCGTCGCCGGCGATGACGACGCCGGCCGGCCCGTCGAGCCCGGCCTCGTCGAGGAGCCGCTTGTAGGAGGGGAGCGTCCCGTAGATGGCGTACGTCGTCGCCGCCCGCTCCCGGACGCCGGGAACGTCGTCGGTCACCGCCACCGGCAGTCCCACCCCCACCCGGGGACGGGGGCGGCCGGCCGCCTCGGCGGCGGCGGTGATCGACGGGGCGATCCGCTTGCCGACGACCTCGGGGGCGGCCATCCAGGTGAGGGTGCCGTCGGCCAGCTCGCCGGCCACCCGCAGCAGGGCGGGGCCGAGGGCGGCGACCAGGACGGGTACGGGCCCGGCGTCGTCGACCTTCACCGGGCCCATGAGCGTGCTGGCCCGGAGCGTCTCGCCCTGCACGTCGACCGGCCGGCCGTCGAGCGCCGGCCGCAGCGCCGAGAGGTACTCCCGCATGTGGACCGCCGGCTTCTCGAACGCCATCCCGAGCATTCCCTCGATGACCAGCTGGTGGGACAGGCCGATGCCGAGGTGGAGGCGGCCAGGGCCGAGAGCCGCCGATGTGGTCAGGGCCTGACCGGCCAGCACCAGGGGGTGGCGGGGGTAGGTCGGCACGACGGCCGTGCCGAGCTCGATGCCGGGCACCTCCCGGCCGGCGACAGCGATCGCCGTGAGGGCCTCGACCCCGAAGAGCTGGGGCAGCCAGGCCCGCCGGAAGCCGGCATCGGCCGCTTCCCGGATCGCGTCGACCACCGCGGCGAGGCCGCCGCCGCCGACCATGATTCCGATGTCCACGGAGGGCGCTCCTCGGTCGAAGTCAGCCGGCCGGGCTGAGGACGAAGTCGAACCGGCAGGTGTAGCCGGCGCCGTTGGCCGGCTCGAGCTTGGTGACCAGTGACGGCCGGGCCGCCCCGACGCAGTCGTGCTCCAGCCAGGGGTCGCCGGCGAAGTACACCTGGGTGGTGAGCGGGGCGAACCCGTCGGCCTCGACGCGAACATGGAGGTGGGCTGGCCGGTGCAGCTCGCTTCCGAGCAGCTCGAGGATCCGGGAGGTGTGGGGCTCGTCGGGGATGTCGTACGCCGCCGGTACGACGGTGCGGACGGCGAACCCGCCGTCGTCGCCGGTGTCGACCCGGCCCCGCAGGTTCCACTCCGGTAGTCCGGGGGCGAAGCGGGAGTAGAGGCCACCGGCGTCCGCCTGCCACAGGTCGAGCACCGCCCCGGGGACGGCGGTGCCGTCGACCGAGCGGACGGTGCCGCAGAAGACCAGCGCGTCGCCCGGCTCGTCCGTCCGCATGGGGAGCGGGACGGGGACGCCGTCGGGCCGGGGGCCGCCGAGCTCAGGGGCGCCGGCGGCGAAGAACGGTCCTTCGACGTTGCCGTCGGTGGTGCCCGGCGTCCGGTGTCCGGCCGTGCTGGCGGCCTCGACCGAGGCCTCGAGCAGGACGTCGGACAGCAGCGGCAGCTCGCCGCTCTCGGCCGCCGACAGCACGAAGGCGACCGCCCGGCGGTACTCCGGATAGGTCACGCCGTGGCGGCGGATGACCTCCCGCAGGCTGTCGAGGATGTCCCTGACGATGACCCCGGCCCGTCCGTCCTCCATGGCGTTACTCCTTCCCTTATCCCTATTCAGTACATGATCGATGGTAGATAGGCTCCCTTCGGCTCGTTGTACAGCCCGACGGTCA